>JARRLM010000589.1:0-2945 GCA_037386985.1 Acidobacteriota bacterium
GATACATATTCTGGCAGATGTTTCTTATGATCGTGTGAAGACCTACAAGAAGAAACGCATGATCATCGAAGATAGAATGATCTGTGAAATCCAGATTCGATCAAAACTTCAAAACGCCTGGTCGGAATTCACTCATGAGCTGCACAGCAAAGTTCCTACTGAATTCCAAACAGACTATGACGCAGCAATTGCTGATATTGCCAACAACCTTGCCGTTGAGGATAAGTCGGCTTTAGTCGTGCGAGAAATACTTCAAAGATTGGTAGAGAGCAAAGAACCAGGTGACTTTAGATGAGATTAGCACAAAGCGTCAAAATAGCTAACAAAATTAGGAGTAATTCGATGACCGACAAGAAGAGCAAGATGAACGAGGGAAAACGGCTTTCAAAAGGGCTGCGTAAGTACATAAGGCTGTTGAAGCAAGAAGCCATTAAAGAAGGCACTATTTATAGATCGCCAACAGCACGTCGTTCACCAGCCAAAAAAACAGCCGAGAAATAGTTTCTGATGAACGCACATGCGCAACATCACCGTTCCATTTTGCAGGGCATCGCTCATCGGGCTATGCTGGAACGAGGGCTGCTCCCTGATTTCTCCGGTGAAGCGCTCGCCGAACTGGACAAGATTGAAGCTGCGGCCCCGAACAACGAGTCTGTTCGCGATTTACGGAGTCTGTTGTGGGCTTCGATTGACAACGATGACTCGCGCGACCTGGACCAGCTTTCCGTTGCCGAGACAATGCCCGCGGGTAAGGTAAAAATCTTGGTTGCGATAGCAGATGTGGTCTTTACTATTAAAAATGGTTCAGCTATTGACGAACATGCGCGTCATAACACCACCTCGGTTTATACCGCTGCCCAGATATTCCCGATGCTGCCTGAAAAACTTTCCACTGACGTAACCTCTCTGAATTTCAACCAGGATCGAATTGCCATTGTGATTGAAATGGTAGTCGGCGCTGATGGTTCGATTGAAGATACTACAGTCTACGAAGCCTGGGTACGCAATCATGCGAAATTGGCTTATAACAATGTCGCCGCATGGTTGGATAAAAAGGGCAAGCTTCCCGAAGAGGCTGCTGCCGTGCAAGGTCTGGCTGAGAACCTGCAATTGCAGGACCGGGCAGCACAAAGTATGAAGAAATTACGGCATCTGCATGGAGCACTGAGCCTGGAAACCATAGAGGCCAAACCGGTCTTCGACGGCGATCAAATACGCGCGCTCGAAATCGAGGAAAAGAACCGCGCCAAGGAGATCATCGAAGATTTCATGATTGCGGCAAATGGCGTGACCGCACGCTATCTTTCAGCCAGCGGATTCCCCTCGATCCGCCGTGTGGTGCGCACACCTAAAAGATGGGAGCGGATCGTAGAAGTCGCGGCAGACCACAAGTTCAGATTGCCACCCGATCCGAATTCAAAAGCATTGGAAGAGTTCCTCATCCAGGCAAAGGTTGCAGACCCTTTACGCTTTCCCGATCTTTCCCTGACGGTGATCAAGCTCATGGGGGCAGGCGAATACATTGCCGAACTTCCTAAGGATGAGGCCCCGGGTCACTTTGGCCTGGCAGTCAAAGACTATGCCCATTCGACCGCCCCTAATCGCCGCTATCCTGATCTTCTGACACAGCGCTTGTTGAAGGCAGCTCTGGACGGGAAACCTGCACCTTACAACAAAGATGAACTTGGTGCTTTAGCTGCTCATTGTACTGAAGCAGAAAATTCGGCCAATAAAGTAGAACGTCAAGTTGAAAAATCCGCCGCTGCGCTGCTGTTAGAGTCAAGGGTTGGAGAGCATTTTGCTTCGGTTGTTACAGGCGCTTCTGATAAGGGCACGTGGGTCCGGCTTCTCAGTGAGCCAGTTGAAGGCAAACTGGTGCAGGGGTTCAAGGGGCTGGATGTCGGCGACCAGATAAAAGTACAGCTAAAGTCAGTAGATGTGCAACGAGGATTTATCGATTTCGGGAAAGTTAATTCATCAAAGCATTGATACTGAAAAAGAAAAGCGAGGATCACATGAGCAACAAACGACAATTCTCAATTGAAGAAGCTCGATCGATTGGAGCGCAACTTACTTGAGGTAGAACTTGAACATGGCGCGATTGATCCGGAAACAAATGTAACCGGTGATAACTTAGTGCTCACGGGAAAAATCGCCTGGGCGCATCTGAAAGAGATTCGAGATTACTACACACGCTTAGATCGAATGGAGGTCGAGGCCGAGTCTAAGACACAAATTACACGTTAGGTCTACAGGCCATTGCGACTAATAAATGATTTATCGAGATATATAGTGACTCACATCTCTCAGACTTGAAAATCATCCTTACAGGTGGGTGGAAGGGTAGGAAGACGCATCCTGTCGCGCCAAAATCAAGACGTGTTCGTCAGGGAACTGGAAGCCTGGTGTAGCAATCTCCATCCGGTAACGCCATTTTTCATCATTCATTGTCAGGGTGCGCAGCTCGGATATTTCCAATCCCTGACGGGCAAACGCTGCTTGATATTCTTCTTCTGTATAATATTGATAGCTCTGCAATCGCTCTGTTTCCCAAAGCTGTTTCCCAAGAAAAATGGATTTGGTGATGTAACGAGTAAAATCTCGTTGCGATAGCTCTACACACAATGGGCTTTCAGACTCGCGATATGCGATGCGAAAAGGGTGATACTGCTTGACAAAATCCTGAAATTCCTGAAATACCTGGTAATCCCGGAAGCGTATGCGCAGGATCTGATGCGAATCTCCGGGAGGCTCCAGCCCATCAAATAAGACCAGCCATCCTCCAGGCGCCAGGCAACCAACCGCCCCAGCAAGCGCCGATTCTACTCGCTGTTTAGCGCTCGGGACATCAATCTCGCCCAGTTCAGGGGAAAAGGGCGGGAGGTCATTGCGACTCTCATGCTGACTCTCAATGATCCGTTGCCTCGTCCCAGGATTGTGGCTGC
>JARRLM010000590.1:0-3559 GCA_037386985.1 Acidobacteriota bacterium
GGAATGAGATAGAACTTCGGTAAACGAAGTTTAATAAAACTAAGCACCCATGTTATCCTAGCGTATTTTATGGATAGCATGGGTGTGTTTTTTTGGGGGGAAAAAGCTCTGTACCATTATGGACTAAATGCCGATATGTAAATCGTTTAGTTGAAATGGTAGGATTAAATGACCTGGGCAGAGCTTCCGAATAAGTTAAAAATCTATTTAGTGTCATTAAGTGTTGTAGCTACGGCTATAACTGGGTGGGCAGTATGGGATTTATGCGTTCACTCTTATGACCTTGGATGGGTTATTATAACCGTCATAATTATTCTGACGGTACCATTATTCCGTTTATTTCTTCCATCTGAAAATACACTTATTGGTATTAGTGATGCGTATCTCATGGCAATTGCTATGATATATGGCGTAGCTCCTTGTATTGTCGCAACAATTCTACATACACTTGCTGTTACGCTTCATAAACGCCCAAAAGTCCGTACGTACAGAACAATATTCAATGTCAGCAGCATGACTTTTAGTGCGTGGATATATGGTTTAATCTACCAAACAATCAATCAAGGGAGTACCGACTTACAGGATATCATCGGTCCTGCTGTGGTATTAGCAACAGTTTATTTTTTAGTGAATTCAACATTAACCTCTACAGCAATTTCTTGGTCAATTGGCGAAAAAATTGTTAGATTTTGGATGAAAAACTGTGCTCCACTAGCAGTCGATTTTTCCTTTTCAGCTTCTGCAGCCATCGTTATAGTTTCCCTTAACAGCATCAATGAAATTTACCCTTTGCTATTTACTCCTGTGCTATATGTTGGTTATGGCTGGAATAAGATTAATATCGCAAAGAAAATGGAGGCTGAGAAACATCTTAAAGAACAGGAGGCGCTATACCTAAGAACGGTTGAATCGTTAGCCCTGGCTGTGGATGCAAAAGACCAGACCACCTACGGTCATATCAGAAGGGTTCATGTCTATGCAACCAAGATGGCCCACCTTTGCGGCATTACCGATCCCAAAGAACTCAAAGCGATTGAAACGGGTTCTCTGCTCCACGACATAGGAAAACTGGCTATCGATGATTACATCCTGAACAAACCCGGGAAACTTACTCAGCAGGAATTCGAAAAAGTAAAAATGCATTCCGCGGCTGGCGCCGAGATCCTTAAACAGATCGATTTCCCGTTCCCGGTTGAAAAGTATGTGCGGTATCATCATGAACGCTATGACGGGAAGGGCTATCCGGAGGGCTTGAAGGGGGATGAAATACCCCTTGGCGCACGCATATTAACCATCGCGGATGCCTTCGATGCCATACGTTATTCCCGCCCTTACAAACTTCCTATGTCAACTCAGGAAGCATTGGAGATTATAAAGGATCAAAGCGGTTTGGCATTCGATCCCAACCTGATTCAATTATTCACCAAGCATGTAGATGAGATAGAGCTTGAGGCTAAGATAGCGTCCGAAAATGTCGCCGCACTCTCCTTCAGAAAATACTTCGAAAACGTGAATCAGGATCTGCTAAACGCCGATGTATCCTCGCACAATCTCAGTCTGTCTCAGGACATCCCTACAGAACTTCTCCAGGTTGCCGAGTTCTGCAGTACAGCGATCGGGCACTTCGATTTGCAGGAATTCCTCCCCATCCTTGCGCGGCGCATTGAGCGGCTGATCCCTTTCAGTACCTGCGCATTCTACCTTGGCAATGAAACAGGAAGCATTGAGGCGGTTTATGTGCATGGAGCGTTTTCCGACGACCTGAAGGGGCATCGGATCGCTATGGGAAAAGGTATCAGCGGCTGGGTAACGGCGCACCGGCGCCCCATGACAAACACCGTCCCGCTTCTGGATTTTCATGGCATTGAAGGTGATTTCAGTTCTTTCACCGACACACTGGTCGTTCCTGTTGTGCATGACGAGGAAACACTGGGAGCGATTTCGCTCTACGCCCAGGATCCCATATCCTACAACCAGAACGATCTGACCGTCCTGCAAACAATGGCCGCCTCCCTGGCGCCGCTGATTTATATCGAGATCAATAATCTGTATCAAATCATACGGATCTATGGGGGAAATACAGGCAGAACCATTCTGAAGAAGATTGCATATTGCGTCAGGAAGGAGATCCGGGAAACGGATCTCCTGGTACGTTACGGGCACCAGGGTTTCGTTGCCCTACTCCCCGGGGTTCGACTTGAACACGCCCGCCGCTGTGTTCTGCGGCTCAAGCAGCAGGTACAGAATGAAGTATTAACCGGCGGAGGAGAGATCTTTTCAATCGATTGCAATGCAGGTATTTCCTGCTTCCCGAAGGATGGATCCACGATATTCGACCTTCTGCAATCCGCACAGGAATCTCAGAAGATCAGCATTTCAGAATCCAAATTACCGGATGGAAACGTTATAGATTTTTTCCCGAAGGGATAAAACGCGCTACATACCTTCGAATTTTCTTCTCCGAAAAGGACGGAAATCCAGGAAACACCGATGCCGTTTAAGAAATTGCATTGTTGCGGCATAGGATCTGTCTGGAATCCGCAACCGTACGAAAGCATCACGGTATCTGCCGCCGGCATCTTTTAAGGCTCTCTGGATCACGCCTCGTACCACAGCAGCACTGAATTGGCGTTTTAAAAAGGGCTGCTTTATCAGGTCTTCGAATCGCCCCCTGCCATCCAGAATATCACGGTAAAGCTTCCCAGCCATATTTAATTCACCGCTCGCCGTCTGAAGATAATCCTGGCGAACCTCCGAGGGTAAGTTTTCTAGGTCAATGACCTTGCCTTTCGCAGAGTGATAGGAGCCACTCACTATGTTTAGCAATTCGCGAATGTTTCCGGGATATGGGTACCTCTTCAAAAGCGTCATCGCCTGGGCTGAAAAGTTCTTAGGCCGACCGGACACATTATCTGCTGTCTTTCTTAAGAAACACCGGACCAGCAGCGGAATATCTTCAGGGCGTTCACGAAGAGGCGGAACCCGAATTTCCATTTTTTTCAACCGATAGTATAAATCCTCCCGAAAACGTCCAGCTTCTATTTCTCCCGGTAAATCCCTGTTTGTTGCAGCGATAACCTGTATATCGATCTTTCGTACAGCAGTTTCACCTACGCGTCTTACTTCTCTTTCCTCCAGCACCCGCAAAAACATCGCTTGCATCCGGAATTGGAGATTGGATATTTCGTCCAGAAAGATTATCCCCCCATTGGCTGCCTCCAGAAGGCCCTGCCTGTTTTCCAAGGCACCGGTAAAAGCTCCCTTCCGATAACCGAACAGTTCGGCCTCCGCCAGGCTGTCGGAAAGCGAACCGCAATCAACCGTGACAAGTTTTCCAGAACTACGGTCTTTGAACCCTCGCCAGGCTTTAATAGCAAAGGGAGGATGTTCTTATCCATCCTATGCAACAGGGATTCAATTTCAACTCCATAGTGGTCCCATACGTTTGTATCGGATAAAATCACCACATTATCAGAAGGCTCGTTGCTGAATTGAACCCCTGTTGCATAGGATGGATAAGAACATCCTCCCTTTGCTATTAAAGCCTGGCGAGGGTTCA
>JARRLM010000591.1:0-2566 GCA_037386985.1 Acidobacteriota bacterium
ACTTCACCGAGCCCCGGAACGCGCAGGAGCCTGTTCCGGGGGGCTGTATTGACATTAAGGGGGAAGTATTCAGGATGGAGTCTGGCCCAGTGTTCCTTGGGATCAACATCAAGTGAAAGATTATTCCTCCCATCGAAACAGATGTCCGATTCGGTAAAGCCGTATCTGCGCATCAGAAAATCTACCTGGTACAGGCGGTGCTCTCGTATAAATATAGCTTCGGGGCTACGCTCTGTTGCGCTGTCGATTGAAGCGTTTCCGAGCCCTTTCTGGTAGGCACTGAAGTAAATCCTCTTGAGGTAGAGACGGTCGTACAGTCCCCACATATACCCCACGATTTCCGAATCAGTTTCGCCAGCAACCCCAACGACAAACTGGGTTGTTTGTTTGACCCGTTCGTATCTGTTTCCGCGGCCTGTCAGACGACTTATCAGCTTGATGGGCTCGACGATGTCTTTCAGGAAATTCTTGTGCGATGAAAGCTGCGCCAGGTGTTTGGCTCCCGGCGTTTCAATATTGAGGGAAACGGCGGTGGATAATGAGACCGCCTCTTCAATAGCAGCATCGCTTGCCCCGGGAATGATTTTGAGTGCGGTTGAGCCGCTCCATAGTTGCATCCGGCGTACCGACTAGTCCGGAAGTCAGAAACAGACCAAAAACCTTGCCGCGGTTGAAATAATCCAGGAATGTGTCGATGGTCTCCCGATCGTTGAGCGTGCATCGGCGAACATCCTGCCCCGCTCTCAGCGGGCAGTAGCTGCAGTCGCTGGAGCAAACGTTGGAGATGAGTGTCTTGAACAGCACGCTTTTGCCGCCGTTGGGAAGGGTCACAGGGTAGATCCACCGGTCCCCGGCGCCTCGCACCCGATGACCGTCCTGCTGTGTACCGCAGGCGCAGGCCAGGTCATACTGTGCGTCAGCACTGAGAATCTCCAGTTTCTTCTGTGTGTCCGGTTTTTTGATAATCGCAACCATACTCGCCCCGAGGCACAACCTATCCTATGGTGGCAGAACCGGATTGTACTTTAAAACATGTTTGTGAAGATATATCTTTTTCACCTAATTTTCACCTTTCTTTGGTGTAAATATCTCGTCCAGACCACCTCTCTGGCCTACCGAAATTGGCACAGGTATTGTCTTAATGTAAGTCGTAAGCGCAAGATGGATTTTGGAGCATCTAGAACAAGAGATACTTTATATCGTAGCTGATGAGCCAAGTTAACCTCTTCTAACCCCCGGTCCAAACAGCGTATCCTTCCATTAGAACTTTCTAATAACCAATCGAATCAAAGTTCAACTAAAAAAATAGTAACTGATTTCGGGATCTTGGGTTATATTATGAAAATTCCGGTTTGAACCCAGTTTTGGTGTCTGTATGAATAGCCTGTGCTCAGACAACTCGGTGAATAGGTTTCTGTCAAAGCTTGATGTATTGAGTCAGGAGGAATCCTGTGTCCCCTGCGACCAATTCCGACAAGCTTTGCAAAACCTCTTAGAATCAATTCCGGCAAAAGACTTGTTCAAAGTAGTCGATTTTTCCGCAAATCAACTTGGTCAATGGCAAGCTCGATGGCTCTTCTCGTCAAAATCAGCTCCCGATATTGATGCCGCCCGCGAGACGTGTGCCTGGCGATCGGTGTGGGAAGTCTCTTCGGATAAGCTCACGAAATCATTTTGCGATGTGCATGATTACGTGAGTCAGAAAAAAGAATTAATTTGTTTCAAAAGCCTTTTGAAGAAAAATAGGGAATACAACAGAGATAAACCTTTAACCAAACTCACATCCAACTAGGTTTCAAGACTAGCTTTTTGGCTAAGCACTGTAGGGCTAAAGATAGTAGGCACTTCATTCTACAAAATGGCAATATTCCCGCCAGGAACACTTGGCCGGATCAATTGAGCTTTTAAACCGGTTGACAGCATAATCTTCCATTGAGATTTATTGCCCTGAACTGGCTTCTGGCTTTGGGCAAGTACTGATGCCGAAAAGCTGATAGGGAGGACACCACCCAATCAATCCCGTAAATATAGGAATCAGTCCAAGCAGAAACCAGTAATTTGCGGGTCCCCAAAAAGCCAGACTTGCAATCAGCGCTCCAATAATGATGCGAATTATCCGTTCGACAGGATGAATGTTCTTTTTCATTTTGCCTCCCTCGAATCCGTATTGAGAATTAAAATTGCGAGTATCAAAGGCGGCAACTCAAAATGGATTTTCTTTCATTTAACATTAATCCATTTTTTCATTCAACCTTGTCTATTGAAAAAATCGCGTTTTCTAGTTCCTCATAAAACTCTTTTTTACTTTCAAAGAGACCTTAGATGATCGCCTCGACAAGATTTGCTGCCAGTTCAGATCCTTCATAACCAATGGCATCCGGCGTTGAACAGAAAGGCAGGATAAAATTGCCTTTTGCCGTCAGCTTGAGATAGTCGGTAAAGCCGGAAAAGATATGCTGTATGGCGTCACAATTTCCCTCAATGGGCCCCCCACAGCTCACCAGTAGGGCAGCCGATCTACCGCGAATCAGGGAATCATGGTCGGGAGTGCCGTCATCCGAAACCA
>JARRLM010000592.1:0-3231 GCA_037386985.1 Acidobacteriota bacterium
TCGGCATCTGCTACAGTTCAGACTTCACAAGGTCGGTAAAAGTCGGCAATAGGCCTTCAATCCTGTCCCGATATCTCTCCGGAAGCATAAAAAAGCACAATCCCCCTTCTTCAGGCCTCATGCGAAAATGTTTGTCCGTATGGGTGTAAATTGTTATCCTAGCAGTCTGTGATGGATGTTTAGCAGTTCAATTGCGATGGCAGGGATAGTGCCGTGAAAAGCAGGGATTCATATGCAGCTTAAAATGAAATGGATAACACTTCCTCTCCTGATCTTGTTTCTTTCTCCCATGCAGGTTTGGGCATCGAACCAGATGGAGCCACCCGGGATTATTCTGGGAGGATCCCTGGATTCCCCGATACGAATCGAGGTTTTTTCCAACTTCGGTTGCAGCGCCTGTCGCGAATACTACCTTCGAACAATCAAAAAGATTCTGAAGGAATACTCCAGTGCCGACAAAGTCTGCGTCATCTATCATGACTTTCCCTTTAAGTCCCATAAATACGACCGTGAAGCAGCCCGATACGCCGAGGCGGCATCCCGCATAAGCCGGGACACCCTGTTACAGGTCATGGATGCTCTCTATAAGAACCAGGCAACCTGGTCAGAGGACGGAAAACTTAAGGAAACAATAGCAGAAGCATTACCTGAGAATGTTTTCGAAGAACTGATGCAACTGTCGAAAGATCCTGAAATCGATCCGCTGATCGAAGCCCAATATGAACTGGCAGTTGAAAACAAACTTGAATCCACCCCTACATCTTTTATCTTCTACACGGGGAAAGAGCAGAAAATAGTGGGCCTCCTCACTTACATCGTTCTAAAAACCTTTATAGATAAGATCCTGAATTAATCAAGCCTCCGGCTCTGCCGGAGTTCCTATGACTCCGTTGAGAGATCCCCCGGGTCTGCCGGGATTCAGAGAAGGTTTGACAGATCGGGAGTCTACAGGAAATGATCTCGCGTGTGCTTGACCTACAACGTCAGGTTTTTATCGTCGTTTAAAAGACACGTACACTCGGAATCGGTATCGCTATCGGGGTCGATATCGAAACCGACTGCGATTGCGATCCCGATACCGACCCCGATAGTGCTTTTCCAGCCACTTTGAGCGGCTCAGATAATCAAGCCTCCGGCTCTGCCGGAGATCCTATGAGTTTTCACGGATTCTAAAAAATGCAGGGGGGGACACACGTACCGCTGGTCTTTATTAAAGCGGGAAAGGGCAGCAGGCCTGTTTATTCTTCCGGCACGTCTGAATCCCGGACGGTTCTTTCCACTTCAATGGAACAATCCTTCAGCACCGCTACCATGGCTCCAATAGCAGCCAGCACCGGAGCGAGCAGGGCTCCCACAACTCCGGCCGTAAGAGGAAATTCCGCCACGGTGCTATCGCCCTGTTTGATGACAATCCGGCGAGCGTTTCCCTCTTGGATAATCCGTTTCAGCTTTTCCAGAAGCTCGTTGCCCTGAAGTCGAATGGTTTCCCAGACTGTCTGCTCCGACATACTATTCCCTCATGCTCAAACTACGCGGGCACGATCGTATGCATCCGTCGAGACTGCTCAATCACCTGGTGCTGCGTTTCTTTACAGCGGCCTTTTTTCTGGTCCGCGCCGGCTTTTTGGCCGCCGCGGTTTTTTTAGGAGCAGCCTTTTTGGCGGCAGGTTTTTGGGCAGCAGCTTTTTTGGCAGCCTTCTTCTTCAACGGTTCCCAACGACGCGCAATATTCTCACGACCCATTTCCTTCAGCCTGCGGGCTCCTTTCGCCAGGCCGAGCCGATGCCCCTTAAAGACCACGGAAGAGACTTTCCTTCCAAGGATCTCCGCAATTTCAGCATTGCTGTGAGTGCGATAAAGCCGCTTTAGAAGCGCCACTTCCTCTTTGGTCCATCGGGGACGGACGCGAGAGGTTCTTGTTTTTTTCTTTGCCTTGGTTTTTGCCAATTCTCAAACTCCTTTATTCATAAAGGTCCTATGCCTTAGGAACTTGCTTCATCCGTTACATAGTTTGAATTTGGGATTCATGTTGATGCATTTTCGGTTCTGTAAGATTTGATCCATAAGGCATTACCGAAATCCAAACAGGTACAGGCTTCGAATGGCTCCAGGATCTCGACAAAGCTTCAGGAAGAGAGCGGGAACTCCGCTTCAGCCGAGGTCAAAAATTACGCACGTCTTCGGCAAAAAATTATGTCAATGGTTCAGCGAAAATCAAAGGCCGCTCCCCTGGCGCCTGAATCCTACCCCCTACCGAGTCTGGATATCGGAAATTATGCTGCAGCAAACCCAGGCTAAAACCGTCATTCCCTACTACAATCGTTTCCTCAGGCATTTCCCGAATATCTCATCACTGGCCCTTGCATCGGAAGAGACAATCCTTACTCTATGGTCGGGACTGGGATACTACAACAGGGCACGCAACCTTCTCCGGGCTGCACGGCAGATTATTGAATTCCATGATGGGATATTTCCCGAGGATTATAAAACCATCCTGTCCCTGCCCGGCATCGGGCGGTATACGGCCGGGGCCATATGCTCCATAGCATTGCACCAGCCCCAACCGATAGTAGAGGGGAATATTCGGCGCGTCATCACACGTTTGAACGGAATCAGAAAATTCATTCCGGAGAAATTTTTCTGGGACCAGATGAGTGCATGGATCCCGGAAAAGGATTCATCCGTATTCAACCAGGCCATAATGGAGCTTGGAGCGACGATCTGTCTTCCGGCTCAGCCTCTCTGTTCCCAATGCCCGGTCCGCACCTTCTGCCTGGCAAAGAGAAAAAACCTTCAAAACACAATCCCATTGCCCCGCCCGAGGAAGCCAACCAAGAATATAGAGATTTTGATATTGGTCCTGAAGCATAAAAGTAAAATTCTTTTAATCCGGCAGAAAGACTCTTTCATCCCCGGCAGATGGGGACTTCCTTATGGAAGAGTGTCCCAAAAACGCCCCCTGATGAAAGCCGCAGCCCGTTTGATCGAAAAGCTGTCCGGCGGCGCTCTATCGATCGAGTATCGTTCTGCAGTTCGACACGCCATCACCCATCGTCGGATTTTGGCGCACATTTTTACAGGGGAGACGGAACAAGCCGCGTCACAATTCCATATGGATGCCGGTGGGGCCCAATGGGCCGATCGCGCCCAACTGAGCACGCTCCTTACGTCTTCGCTCTTTAAGAAAGCGCTAGAGTGCTGTCCCGGAAATAATTTCACATAATTCCGGTG
>JARRLM010000593.1:0-1276 GCA_037386985.1 Acidobacteriota bacterium
ATGTGGAATTTTCCGACGATCCCTGGATGCCGTTTGATGAGACGAACCAGGCTTACAAATACTTTGTGAATTATGTCATGTACGCTTTGACGCATTAATGAAAAGGAAAAAACTATGACACAGGCTACAGTGGATGATTCTCAACTCGTGGAGAAACTTCGGGCAGGACATGGAAAGATCCTGGAAGAACTCAGGAAGGTCATTATCGCCCAGGATGCCGTGGTGGACCAGGTTATGATTTCGCTGATGGTCGGCGCCCATTCGATGATTACGGGAGTTCCGGGATTGGCCAAGACGCTTATCATAAAGACGATCGCGGACATTATGGATCTGAGCTTTAAAAGGATTCAGTTTACGCCCGATCTGATGCCGGCCGACATCACCGGAACGGACATCATACAGGAGGATGTGACGACCGGAAAGCGTGAGCTTGTGTTTGTGAAAGGACCGATTTTCGCCAACATCCTGCTTGCCGATGAGATTAACCGTACGCCGCCCAAAACCCAGTCCGCCCTGCTGGAAGCCATGGAAGAACTGCAGGTAACGATACAGGGTGTGACCTATCCGATGGATCGACCCTTTTTCGTGCTGGCAACGCAAAACCCTATAGAGCTGGAAGGAACCTACCCTCTTCCCGAAGCCCAACTCGACCGGTTTATGTTTAATATTATCATCGATTACCTGGCGGAAGATGACGAGCACACCGTTATAACGGAAACAACAGTCACGCAGGATGTCCAACTTGAACATGCGGTAACGGGGGCCGATCTCGTCGCATTCCAGCAATTGGTTCGGCGGGTTCCGGTTCCGGAATCCGTCTCAAGGTACGCTGTAGCCCTCGTACGCGCCAGTCGTCCCGGAAATGGAAACCGGCTGGATTTTATTGAAGAGTATATCAACTGGGGAGCCAGCCCCAGGGCGGCTCAATACCTTGTTCTGGCGGGCAAAGCCCGTGCCCTGCTTCACGGCAGGTTTAATGTGTCCACCGAAGATATTCAGGCTTTGGCCTATCCCGTGATGCGCCACAGGATCCTGACCAATTTTCATGCCGAATCGCAACGGATTACGACGGAAGAGATTATCCGGCGTCTTCTGGAGTCCGTTCCCAAGCCTGAGTCAGGACTGAATATATGATAGGGGCGGTTCTGTTCGAAACTATGTTTCCAACTACACAATGTGCCGGTCCGTATCCCGGCTGTGAGGATTGTGATGCATAACTTCACTGCTACAGTACCGCACTCTACCCGATTTCTGGACCCGGAGGCCCTGGTAAGGA
>JARRLM010000593.1:1336-4418 GCA_037386985.1 Acidobacteriota bacterium
CCGAGTACAGGCCTTACCGTCCCGGGGACGACAGTCGGAAGATCGACTGGAAGGTATTCGGTCGTACCGACCGGTTTTTTATGAAAGAGTTTGAGGGGGAGACCAATACCAGCGTTCAATTGATCCTGGATTGCAGCCGTTCGATGTCTTACTCCAGCAAGGGCATTTCCAAGATGGAGTACGGCCAGTTTCTAGCGGCATCATTGGGATATTTCGCGTTTAAACAGAGGGATGCGGTCGGTTTTATGTCCTATGACGAGGATATTGTGGAGTACATTCCCCCAAGGGGAAGCATCGGGCACCTGAATACGGTGTTGCATGCCATTGAAAGGGTGAAAACCGGCCAAAAAACCGATTTCTTCAAACCTTTTGTCAAAGTAGCGGAACGGATTCGCCGGCGCGGTATTGTGATCGTCATTTCAGATCTCTATGACGCGCCGGCGAATGTTTTGAAGGGTTTGCGCTATCTGGCCAGCTGTGGGAATGATGTCATTATTTTCCAGGTGCTGGATCCTGTCGAGCTGCGATTCGACTTTAAAGACCCGGCCCATTTTGTGGACATGGAAACGGAGGTTTCCATGCATATCATTCCAGAGTATGTGCGCCAGAAATACCGGGCGGATCTCAAGCATCAGATTGATGAGTATGAGAAAGAGTGCAGGAAGGCTCGGATGGATTTCTCGCTGACAGAAACATCCCTTCCTTTGGATAATGCGCTGTTCCGTTATCTGGTGCGCCGCCAACAACTTTACTAAATAGTTCTGAGTTCTGAGTTCTAAGTTCTGAGTTCTGGAATAAAGGATTTTACGATAAATAGGCAGGGCTTCAGATCGCGGATGGTAGTCGAAAGAACTGAAACCGTCCAAGGTCCAAGGTCACAGGTCAAAAATGTTACAATTTCATCCGATTTTCAAATATCGAATTTTTACAATCTCATCAGAACTTAGAACTCAGAACTTAGAACTCAGAACTCCTTAGCCTATGAGCAGTTAGTAGTGGACAACAAAATATGAACTTCATAAATCCGTTATTCTTTTTAGGTGCTCTGGCTGCAGCGGTGCCGATCCTTCTGCATCTTATAAAACGGGAGCGTGCGCGCAAGGTGGCGTTTCCGACATTGATGTTCCTGCGCAAAAAACTTACACCTGCTCCTGCTGCGCAATCAGGCTCTCCTGTGCATTGTTCTCGCCTTCATGCGCCCCTATCGGGAGTCCTCCGGAACCACCCCGGAGATCGGAAGAGTTACGACCGCCCATATCATGCTTCTCGACCAATCCATGAGCATGGGGTATAGGGATCGGTGGGCTCAGGCCAAAAAAGCGGCTTCCGAAATATTACAAAATGCGGCAGAGGGGGACAGGTTCGCCTTATTGGGATTTACCGATCGAACTATTGCAAGAACGGAGTTGACTGACGATCCCGCTGAGGCGACGCACCAGCTTGAAAATGTCCTCGAACCGACAGACCATCCAACCAGATATGGACAGGCACTGAAAAGTGCCGAACGGATTGCGCTGGATGCCGGAACCGGGAAACGGGTTATCTATATCATCTCGGATTTTCAGAGGAATGGCTGGGCTTCCGAGGAGCGGGCGACCCGCCTCAGCGCAGGGATCGATTTAAAGCCGATCGATGTTGGGAGCAAAGAATACAGCAATCTTGCCTTTCGCGATGTTCACGTTTTTGAAGCGGGACGCACGGGCGGCAGAGGCATGAGAATACAATGTTCGGTGATTCATTACGGAAACGGTGAGTTGAGACAGTCGAAGGTGCACTTCTCCATAGACGACCGCAGAGTGGAGACCCGGCCTGTGGATCTTGCCGCCGGGGAAACTCGGGCTGTGGAATTTTCAATCCCGGAACTAACCGAAGGTTCGCACCTCGTTCTTCTAGAAATCGAAGATCCGGCACTCGTTCAGGATAATCGTTTTTATATGACGGTGGAGTCCGGGAGTAGAATTCCTGTCCTGGCGGTCGAGTCGCCGACAGAACGCGGGCAACGTTCTCCAAGTTTTTTTCTCGAAAAAGCGTTGAACATAGACACGCTGTCCCCTTTTCAAATGAAGGTTGTTTCTCCTGATGCGCTTGTTATTTCGGGAGAACTCCTGATCTGGAATAACGCTCCTGGAGGGGCCCCGGCTTTACAGGAGAAGCTGCAGCGATTTGTCGAAGACGGCGGCGGACTTGCCATTGTCATGGCGGATTCCTCCCGGGCCGCTGATTTCAATCGAAGTTTCGGGTCCTGGCTGCCGGTCAGAATGACAGGTGCCGACTCCCGTGAGAGGAGTACCGGCAGCCGCCCGATAGAGGATTACGTTCTAATGACGGATGTCCAGATGGATCATCCGATTTTCCAGCCATTCAGCCAGCCGCATTCGGGCGCTTTTTCCAGCGCCCGTTTCTTCCTGCATGCCCGGCTTTCGGTCGATTCCGGTGTGGATATTCCTGCCAGGTTTGATAGTGGGGATCCTGCCCTGGTCTCAACCCAGGTCGGCAGGGGACGTGTGCTGGTCTTTGCGTCTTCTGCCGACGACGAGACCAACGATCTACCGCTCAAAGCAGTCTACGCGCCCCTCTGGCAGCAAATGCTCAAGTACCTGGGAAATCATCAGGAAAAACGTTATTGGCTGGAAGTCGGCGATGTCCTCAATCCCGGAGAGCGCCTCCAGGATTCCCTGTCCGGCCAGGAAAAGGAGCGCTTGGATTCCGGGGAAGCTGTCGCAGTTCTGGGACCTGATAAGAAACGTCTGCAGATGGCGCCGGGCTCCGACCGTCTGTTGGTGGGAGAGTCGGGTTTTTATGAGATTCGGAGTATGAACCGGAATAGGACGGTAGCCGTCAACACGGTGCCGAAAGAATCCGATCTGTCTCCAGGGAATGCAGAAGAGATGACAGCCGGATGGGTTTCGACTGAAAGTGCCGTTTTTGAGGCTGAAACGCAGGCTGTACCCGAAGACCAGGGCCGTCGCCAGCGGATTTGGGTCCTGTTGTTTATCTCAGCGCTGCTGCTTGAGGCTGCAGAACTTTTCCTAGCAGACCGTGGTATGGACCAAAGGGTTAAATCTTCGGTATAATTGGCTGG
>JARRLM010000594.1:0-3786 GCA_037386985.1 Acidobacteriota bacterium
TGTCCGGCGTAGCCCGGCCGAATCTTCGATTCGGCTAGGGCGGAGACGGATGCTTGCGCCTTCTGCACATTCATTGGAATCGTAACAAAGGCGGCAGCATCCGGCTTCGCTTTCAGCTTCGCCGGACAAGAGCTGCCGCACTCCAAAGACGTTGTCTTTCAAATGTCGTTGCGGATTCTTAGTAAAGCCGGGTGAAAAGCTGCGGAACCATGGCAAGAATTCCGAAATGCAACAGTCTGCCTGCGGCAGCGACGGCTATAAAGGATGAGAATTTCAGACGGAAAGCACCGGCGAGAAATGTGATCACATAAAATGGCGGAATGCCTGTAACAGCACTGATAAATACCAACCACATCGATTTTGACCCTGATCTCGCAAAACGATCTTTCCAGGAATTAAAAGCCTTGTCGATGCGTCCCGAACTGACAGGAATCACGCCCCGCCCTGCCCAGTAAAGGATGCATTTCCCCAGGAGCTGTCCGGCGCTTGCCAGGAGAACAAGAATCATCAATTGAAATGATGAGTGCGCAAATGCGGACAGAGACAGCAGCAGTACTTCACTATTTACCCATGGCAGCAGTGCACTCACAATCGATAGGCCGAAACAGGTTGCATACATCAACGGCAGGCTCATCAATCACCATCCAGTCCATATTTGGAATCAGGCATTTTCAACGAAATAGGAACTGATGTTTCAGGGTGCTGCCGCAAATCTCCGCAGAGTACAGAAATAAAGCAATCCGGCAGCCCATCCATACCTGTCGGCAATCCCGCGACAGCGCTCATTCGGAGCTGTAGCCATTTGCCACCAGATTTTTGCAAGGTCCGGCCAGTTAGACGGCTCGAATAGCTTTTGAGTCAGAAAGTAGCAGGAATAGGTGCACCCGCTGCATTGCTTTCGATATTCGAAATCCGCCCGGCGGTGTTTTTCAAGGAAACCCGGTTCGAGAACGTTCAGGAGCGGACGCGACGGCTGATCCTGGCAGATCCAGAAATCCCCGTTGGGTTTGATATCGAACGAGAATGTGCCAGCCATGCAACCCCAATCATACTTCCCGCTGCGGAAATGCTCCTCAACTCCGCGTATATAACAATCCGCCTTTACCAGGGTTGGGGAATCCACACGCCGCAAATAATCAGGATTAACCGAATTGACACAGTCCGTCCGCAATTTGCCCTCACCCGTAACAACCGGATTCAACCAGATACGGGCCCTGGGATATTCACGTGTACAGTAGTCTACAATCTCATCAACCTGATCTTCGTTTCGGTGGGAGATAGTGACATTGAGTATCAGGCTCTTGCCCTTTTGAATGTTGTCATTCAAATAGCGGATCGTCCGCAGAATCTTCGGACTGACATGACCGTACGGCAGGTCATCTCCGTTTACGCCATCCAGTGAAAGTGCGATCTCTGTTGCTTTCGACTGCAGGAGTTCCCTGTATCGATCCAATGGAAGAGTGCCGTTGGAGGTGATCTTCGTATATAAGCCCTTGTCAACGGCATAATTAATAATTGCGGCAAAATCCTTTCGAAGGAGCGGCTCGCCGCCGCCACAAATGCTGAGTACCGCAACTCCCATTCGATCGAGCACATCAATAACACGTTTCATGTCGTTAAGATCGAGTTCCTCAAAGGGTTCTTCCGTGATATGGCAAAAGCGGCACTGTAGATTACAGCGGTGCGTTATGGCAAGATGAGCAAAGTAAGGACGTTTGCGCAAAATTTCGGTCCGCAAAGTTCGTATTATATATTTCCAGGTCATCACTACCTCCCAAGTCCGAGGACCTCCGGCAGAGCCGGAGGATTAACCCGCATTTCTCGCAGGGATGTGCATGTCTTTTAAACGACGATAAAAACCTGACTTTATCCGTTTCACCTGACAATGCGAATTTGGAAGGAAAACCGGATCAATTATTTGGTAAATTTAATGTCGGCTCTTTGTGTAATATGCTCGTGGTGGTAACCTGGACTTTTCCATAGGATTTGATAGGAATTATGAATAAAGAGGTTCGTGTTCGGTTTGCACCCAGTCCCACAGGATATCTGCATGTCGGCGGAGCGCGCACAGCACTGTTTAACTGGCTTTTCGCCCGGCATCACGGGGGGAAATTTATCCTCCGCATCGAGGACACGGATTTCGCACGATCGTCTGAAGATATGGTGGAAGGGATTCTGGAGGGTCTGCAATGGCTGGGTTTAACGTGGGATGAAGGTCCGTACTACCAGTCGAAAAGATTAGATATCTATCGTGAGTTTGCCGGCCTTATGATCACCCGGGGCAAGGCTTACCGCTGCTTTTGCGGAAAAGACGGAAACGGGGAATTAAAAAGCGGATACCGGGACAAAGATCCGCTGAATACCGACAAACACAGCTGCGCGGAAATGAGAGCAGAAGAATCGGATCGTCGGGCCGCTTCGGGAGAGCCATTCGCCGTACGTTTCAGAGTCCCTGCAGATAAAACTTCGTTTTACGATCTCGTTTTCGGAAACATCGAAGTCGAAAATAAAATTCTGGAAGATTTTGTTCTGATCAGAACAGACGGAACCCCGACATATCACCTGGTAGTCGTTGCAGATGATATAGACATGACAATCACCCATGTCATACGCGGTGCCGACCATATATCCAACACCCCCAAACAGGTCCTGCTTTACAGGGCTGCCGGGAAATCACCGCCGGAATTTGCCCACCTCCCTCTGATCCTGGGTCCGGACAAGCAGCGCCTTTCCAAACGCCACGGAGCGACATCGGTTATGGCCTATGCCGAAATGGGCTATCTTCCCGACGCCTTTTTCAACTTCCTGGCCCTGCTGGGATGGTCGCCGGGAGACGATCGCGAGCTGCTTGTTCGCGAAGAACTGGTTGAACTTTTTTCCCTGCAGGGTGTGGGAAAAGCCGACGCCATGTTCGGCCTCGAAAAGCTGGATTGGTTTAACAGCCAGTACCTTCGGAACGCTTCCGCAGACATTTTACGAAAACTGGTTTTCAAGGAACTGCAGGCCAAAGGGATCGTAGATCCGCAGCCGGAACATTTTCAGATAGATTCCTTGGACCCGAAACTGGAACTCCTGAAAGTACGGGCGCGTAAACTGAGTGACTTCAGCACTGTTTTTAAAGCCTTTTTCACCGATGACTTCGAGTACGATCCCCCGGCCTGCAAAAAATTCCTGAAAGACCCGAAGCTCAAGGAATTAATAGGGGCGCTGCACGATCGCTATGCTGAAGATACGGCATTCACCCTCCAGTCAACGGAAGAGACACTGCGACGACTCGCGGATAGAGAAGGTGTCAAGGCCGGGCTCCTGATCAATGCCATACGGGTTGCTCTGACGGGCCAGGGTGTTGCTCCTGGGTTGTTTGAGGTTATGCTGGCTCTGGGGCGTCACAGCACTCTCGAACGACTACACCGCCTCCGCGCCTATTTGAACAAAACATCTGCGGAGTAGTATCATTTCTGTGCGGCACCTATGCTTTTTGATGAATGGACACATTCATAAATTTTTAATTCAGTAACGAGGCCGAAATGACCAAGCTAGGAGTTAATATTGATCACATCGCAACTATTCGACAGGCCCGGCAAGCCCTGGAACCGGACCCTGTTGCGGCAGCAGTTCTGGCAGAACTTGCAGGCGCCGACGGCATCACGGTCCACCTGAGGCAGGATCGCAGACACATCCAGGACGAAGATATCCGGCGACTGCTTTCGACAGTCACAACAAGGCTGAATCTGGAAATGACCGCAACGGATGAAATGGTAAAGACTGCAATCAATCTGCATCCGG
>JARRLM010000595.1:0-3116 GCA_037386985.1 Acidobacteriota bacterium
GACGCCCCCCGGACAGGTAATCCGTATCGGCACGGGAGAAGTGGTTGTCGCACTCGACGGCGGGACTCTCAAAATCGGAAAGTTGAAGCGTGAGAAAGGCGAAAAACGCGTCGCCGATGAATTTGTTCAAGAAATGGATTTGCAAGTGGGGATGAAATTCGGATCATAATAATGTTGCTAAGCGATTAGGGAGGCTATTTTGATTCTTGCACAATTATCCGTATATCCCATAGGTGAAGGCACAAGTTTAAGCCGGTTTGTTAAAAAGGGAGTGAAGGTAATCAAGGATTCCGGTTATCGTTATGAAATCGGAGGTATGTCCACTGCCATCGAAGTACCTGATCTGGACGCCCTTTTTCTCCTCGTAAAGAAAGTGCATCAGGCCCAAGTTGAAGAGGGAGGACAACGGATTGTCATTGACCTGAAGGTTGATGACAGAAGAGATAAGGACGCTTCTATCAGGAGCAAACGCGACGCTGTTAAATAGACAGAAAAATGTGGTTTGCAGGTGTTTCTTCGGAAAGCAGTGTGGTAGAGTTTGATGTCCCCTGAGCAAGAAATTAAAGGCCCCGCTAGGCGGGATGACATGCCTAATCTTAATAAACTAAAGTATGCCTCAAAGCTGTTCGATGAATGGCCGGAGAAGTATGACCGGTGGTTCAAAACACCCATAGGGACGCTTGTCAAGAAATATGAAAAAGATCTTCTTTTAGACATGTTACAGCCCCGTCCGGGAGAGACGATCCTGGATGTCGGCTGCGGCACAGGCATATTTACGCTTGATATCCTTTCCTTCGGTCCCCGCGTAATTGGACTCGATATTTCCCATCCCATGCTCCTGAAAGCCGGGCAAAAGACGGAAGATTTTCCCTTTTGGGGAGTGGCAGGTGATATGTTGTTGCTGCCGTTTGACGATGAATGCTTCGATAAGGTCGTATCCATGACCGCCCTGGAATTCATCGCGGACGGCAGGAGAGCCGTCAAAGAATTATTTCGTGTAACCAAAAAAGGTGGGGTTATTGTGGTAACGACCCTTAACAGTCTAAGCCCCTGGGCGGCTCGCCGGAAAAAGGCGGCTGACAGCGGGCATTCGCTCTTTAAGCAGATAATTTTCAGGTCCCCCGATGATATGCTTGCGATTGCTCCGGTTGCCGGTACGGTGAAAACCGCCATCCATTTTATGAAAGACGACGATCCACAGGTTGTACCAGAAATCGAACGCAACGGGCAAAAGGGGAATCTTGAAACGGGCGCCTTTCTGGCGGCCAGATGGGTGAAACCCTGAAATGCTTAAGGTGAAAGATTATTTTTAATTTACTAATAATAATCTGCCGCAGGCGGATTAGTTCTTCTATAACAAAAAAATTCAAAAACTCAATCAATATCGACCCCGAATTGTCGATACGGCGCCGCTAAGCGCCTTATGAGGTGGCCTAATGATTACAGATAATTTTATTCGAGAAATGGAAGACATCGTCGGCAAAGAGCACGTATCGGTTTCACGCGCCAACGCCGAACTGTACTCCTATGATGCCTCTCTGGCGAAGGGAAAACCCGGGATCGTGGTATTTCCCGCCGACGGCAAAGAGGTGGCCCGGATCGTACGGGCGGCCCATCGTACCGGCATCCCTTTTGTGCCTCGCGGTTTTGGAACCAATCTTTCGGGCGGCACAATTACGACTGTCGAGGGACTCATTGTTTGTCTGTCCCGTCTGAACCGCATCCTGGGAATTTATCCGGAAAGCCGCTACGCGGTGGTTCAGCCCGGTGTAACCAATCTGGAGCTTCAAGATGCTCTGGCAACCATCGGGTTCTTTTATGCGCCGGATCCGGCCAGTCAAAAAGTCTCTACCCTCGGGGGGAACGCCGGGGAAAATTCAGGTGGCCCCCGCTGCCTGAAATACGGGGTGACTACCAACCATATTCTCGGAATGGAAATGATAATGCCGGACGGTGAGGCGGTCCGGACCGGGGGTGCTCACCGTGCGAATTCTGCCGCTGTCTGAATCCATTATCACCATGTTGGCCACCTATGACTCAATTGCCGATGCGGCGCGTTCGGTTTCCGATATTATTTCGGCCGGGATCCTCCCCACAACCCTGGAGATGATAGATGCGATGGTTATCAAAGCAGTTGAGGACAGCTACGCCTGCGGCTATCCAAGGGATGCCGCGGCGGTTCTCATTATTGAGGTGGAAGGACCGTCTGCCGGCCTGAAAGATCAGGCCGAACGCATTCAAGAAATTTGCATGCAGACAAAATGCCGCAATATCCAGGAGGCCAAGAACAATGAAGAGCGGAATCTGCTGTGGCAGGGCAGGCGGGGTGCGTTCGGCGCGGTTGCACGACTGGCACCGAACTACCTGGTCAATGACGCGACGGTACCCCGGACCAAACTACCGGAAGCCCTTGCCAGGGTATCTGAGATAACAAAAAAATACAATTGCAAACACGGTAATGTATTCCATGCCGGAGACGGGAATCTACACCCCCTCCTGTTGTTTGATTCCAGGGACAGCGATCAATTACATCGGGTTGAAAAAGCCGGTTGGGAAATCATGGAAGCCTGCGTTAAACTCGGCGGAACCATTTCCGGTGAGCACGGCATCGGCCTTGAAAAACAGAAGGCTATGCGTATGATTTTTTCAGAAGATGATTTTCGCGCCCAGCGTGCACTCAAACGTGCCTTCGATCCCAAAAACATCCTCAATCCCGGTAAAGTGATCCCGCCGCCCGAAGATAATGGTCACAATGGCGATACCGCCGGAACTACGCTCTTGGAGCAGGTTCGCGGTGCCTCGGGCAACGGCGCACATGCGGTTGAAATGATGGAGAAGATCAAAACCGCGGCATCGCAAAAACAGACCCTGGTGCCGGTGGGCAGCGGAACTTTCAGTCAGTTTGGAAACCTGCCGGACAAAAACGCGCAATCTTTAGCCAGCCTGTCCATGGCAGATGTGATCGAATATGATCCGCCCAACCAGGTCATCACCGTGGGTGCGGGGATGTCACTGGCAGCACTTCAAGAACATTTAAAAACGAATAATCAGTGGCTGCCGGTCAGACCTCCCTTTTTCCGTCCGAATTCCACGATCGGCAGCCTGGTTGCGTTGGC
>JARRLM010000596.1:0-3654 GCA_037386985.1 Acidobacteriota bacterium
TTTCCGAGTTTCATCAGACCTGGATCGATGCACTTTTCCTGGGAGGACTGTTTGCTGCATGCTGTTGGTATTTGATTCTGAAACCTTTATTGTCATCTCTCAGGGGGGAACGGGGCCTTCTTTTCGAGCAGAAGAGAATCCTTGAAGCCAGCCTGAAGGAACAACATATAAACAAAAAGCTTGCAAGGGGTTTCGGAATGGCCGAGTCGGAAACGAGTATCATCACTTTTTTCGAACGCGCGGTAAAACAAATCCTGCCGGATCAGCAGGTGGAACTGTTACTTGCCGACTCCTCCCAGGCTCATCTGAGGCTGGCAGCCTCTACGGTTCGTTCCGATTCCAATGAGATGAATGGATCCGAAAAGAATGGCGGAAACGATGGAGATGCTGAAACGCTTACCTTAAAAGAGAACCTTGTGATGTGCAATGTTTCCTCCCCCATGGAATGCCTTGCAACACAGCGCGGTATGCCCATGATCTATAAGGATAGCCTGGATCTGGAAGCCTGCCCTGTTCTGACGAAAAGAAGCGAACACTCCATAAGTTCCGTATGTGTTCCCATTAACATTGGCGGAAGGACTGTCGGACTGATTCACAGTGACTGCAAATGCGCTGACAATAACCTCGAATCCATTGCATCTACTTTTTCGATTATATCCACACACCTGGGAACCAGGCTGGGTTTGGTCCGTGCGATGAACGCGGCGAGACAGGCATCCATGAAAGATCCGCTGACCGGACTGCTGAACCGGCGGAGCCTTGAGGACTTCTGTGAAGCGCTGTTTATGTCCGAGCGAAAGTTTTCATTAGTGGTAACAGATATAGACCATTTCAAGGAGTTAAATGATACTTACAGCCATGCCGTAGGGGATCGTTCTCTCAAAGTCTTTGCAAATACACTGCAGAAATACTGTCGCTCTGAAGATATGGTGGCCCGGCTGGGTGGCGAAGAATTCTGCATAATATTTCTGGATGTTACCGCTGATAAAGCCGTGGAATTCCTCGAACGTGTCCGGGAAAACCTCTCTGTTGTCCTGAACCGAGCAGGGCTTCCTGAATTCACTGCCAGTTTTGGAGTGAGTGATACAAACTTTGGCGACTCGTTGGAAGTCCTTTTGAAAGTAGCCGACCATGCAATGTACGAAGCAAAACAGGCCGGCCGAAACCAAATCAAAGCTGCATCGCGTAAGTCGGGATTAACACCGGTATTGTCCAAAGGAGAACGTGCTATCCCCTCAATCCCCGTTGAGTGATGAATGAAAAGAATCCGGACCGTCCGGATTGTCCTTCCTACCCCACATTCCTCAAAATCACAAATTTTAAGTTTATCGAAGAAGGATTATTTGGTATTTCTTTAAATCTGATACCGGGAAGGGAAAAATATGGCGAGGATGCCGGTTATAGCCGGAAACTGGAAAATGCATAAAACGGTTGGAGAAGCCCGCAGCCTGGTGCAGGCCGTCAGGGATGGCGCAGCCGGGGCGTCGCATTGCAAGGTTGTATTAGCCCCTCCATACACTGCCTTGTATGCGGTTGCGGAGATGTTGAGAAATACCCCTCTGGTTCTTGCAGCTCAGAATGTGTATTGGGAACCCAATGGGGCCTTTACCGGAGAGGTCAGTCTCCCTATGCTGGAGGATATCGGTTGCGGAATGGTCATAATCGGTCATTCGGAGCGCAGGCTGAAATCAAAGCTCCAACCTATTGTATGCATTGGAGAAAGTCTGGACGAACGTGAGTCCGGTCGCCACTATGATACAATTGCGCAACAACTTGCGGCCGGATTGGATGGCTTGACAGGTCAGACCCTGTTGCGTATTATTCTCGCCTACGAACCGGTATGGGCTATCGGGACCGGACGGACGGCATCGCCCGAAACTGCTCAGGAAATGCACGTATTCATTCGCAATAGGCTTTCTGAGACTTTTGGCGAAGAAGCGCAGAAAGTTCGTATTTTATATGGCGGCAGCGTCAAGCCGGGAAATATCGCATCTTTGATGCGGCAGCCGGATGTCGATGGTGCGTTGGTTGGGGGAGCTTGCCTCGAGGCGGGCAGTTTCCTGGACATAATCCACTATGATTCCTGATGGCCGGCGGAAAGCGGGTACCTGATTCCTATGCTAATTTATTCCGTTACTATCGTGCATGTCATTGTATGCATCATTCTGGTTCTTGTAGTACTTCTGCAGTCGGGGAAAGGAGCGGATTTGGCCGGCGCCTTCGGAGGCGGCTCCACCCAGACAGCTTTTGGAAGCAGGGGTCCCGCTTCCTTTTTATCGAAAATGACTACGATTGCGGCTATTGTTTTTATGCTGACAAGTATCGGGTTGTCTTTGATTTCTACACAGAAGGCAAGCAAGTCTGTTCTTGAAGGGGCTGTAGAGGAGACCGTGGTGCCCGAAGCGGAAGAGCCGGGAACAGAAGAATCCGAAGCTTCCACTCTATCGCAGGAGCAGATCCAAAGAAGGGTGGATGAGCTGAAGGCGAAAGAACAGGAGCTGTCGAATTCAGAGGAATCGACACCAGCACCGGAACCGGAGATTCCCTAGCCCTTAGTGCTCAGAGAGTAGGTCTGAGTGGATGTTTCAATAAATCCGCACAAGTGCCGAAGTGGTGGAACTGGCAGACACGCCATCTTGAGGGGGTGGTGGGGAAACCCGTGGGGGTTCGAGTCCCCCCTTCGGCACCAAAAAAATAGTTCTGAGTTCTAAGTTCTGAGTTCTGAGTTGATAGTTAAAAGTTAATGGTTGATAGTTTAAGTTGAAGAATCAGAAATAAGGTCCTTAGCTTTCGATTCCCCCCTGAAACATTCCTATACCATTTCAAGACCCAAAACTCAGCCCTCAAAACTGTTCACTTTCAACTATTAACTATGAACTTTGAATCCAGAACTTAGAACTCAGAACTTCAAACTGTCTCTTCAGTTTCCGTTTAAAAGATCAATTACGGCCAAAACGTTTTCCAGGTCCTCCAGGCGCGCTACTTCGATGGAATTGGCTGCAACCGAGAAGACGTAGTCGTCCATGAATACGCTGCGTTGGACATAGGAATTGGAATCCGTCCACCAGTTATAGCAGGCACTGTAAATGGATTCCTCGGTTTCAGGTTCCACATGGGGGATTCCTCCCAGGAATTCGAAGCCGCTCTGGGCGGTGGCCCTGTAGACAAGAAGACCTCCGAATGTCATCTGGTTGCCGAAGTTCCAGTCGGAACCGCCTTCACAGATCACCATCGGGATCGCCAGCAGATTACGGGGACGGAAGTAATTGAAAGCCAGGTGATTGGTAGCGGCTTCCGAGGTGGACCCCCGGGTGCCGATGACTTCACGGAAGGAGAGCGTCGGATTTGCCATATCCTGGATATCGAAGATCTGCAGCAGTATTCCCTGAAACCAGGCGAAATTCCCCTCATCCTGGGCGTCGTAGCCGATCGAAAGGAGATGGTTCTGGTCCAGTAGGTGGATATAGGTTGAGAAACCCGGAATATGGAGTTCTCCCTGAATGTTCGGATTGGTCGGATCGGACAGGTCCAGAGCGAACAATGGGTCGGTTTTTTTAAAGGTCACCAGGAAGCCGCGTTCTTTATCGAAGCGTACGGAGCGAATATCCTCGGTTGGAGCGATATCGTCGAGCAAGCCTATAGCGCGCAATTCAG
>JARRLM010000597.1:0-4358 GCA_037386985.1 Acidobacteriota bacterium
GCCCATGTAAAAAACCGACGTATCGCCACTTTCCGCGCAACCGGTAATTCCCCCATCCGTATGCAGTATGAGTATGACCGCATGAGCACAGATGACAGGTCCGTGAGACATGACAATAGGCTTAGCGAACGGCAAAGAGACCGGTTTGCACTCAATTTTTGTTATTTTCATGATTGTTCCTTAGACGAAATCAGATACGCAAGTTAGCTCTTCCGCTCTGTCCCGGTGTAATTGACTCCTTGCATTGTAGCGAAATGGAACACCGGTTTTTCAATACGCAAGATCTTCAGCGGACAGTGAACGATGCCGGCCGGGATAAACGCCAGAAAGGTTTCGGTAATGATATTTTTTTCGTTATCTATCCATAATTCTATTTCAGCGCCCAAATCGTTTAAATTTTCTCTATCCGTCCCGAAAAAACCGATGACTTCATCGAAATCATGCGTATGCGGATCCGGGCTGCTGGTATCCTCTTCCCCGGTTGGCCAAAACCAGACGCACTCCACATAGAAAGCGCCTTTTCTCACTTCGCTATCCAGATACATCATACGCGTCGAACGAGTATCCGACAAATTACCGCCCCATTTCGGAACCACCAGATCCTTTTTAGGTTGAGTGATGATGTATTTGCTATTGAAACTGTTCTCGCTCATACGCCGCCTCGCTTTTTTATTTCACTGCTTATGTTTCAGGCTATGCACGGACACCTAAGAATTCCAGGGTCGCAGGACTGCTTTAATTATTTTGCCATTCTCCAAATCGCTGACCGCATCGTTAATTGCATCCAACGGATAAAAACGCATCATCCTGTCAAAAGGGAATCTCCCCTGTTTGTATAGATCGATTAATTCCGGAAAAATAATTTGCGGTATGGAATCCCCACCGTTTATGCCTATGACCCGGCGGCCCGGAAGAAAATGGAGCACATCCAGGTTCACTTCCGTGCCCTGAGGAGGAGCTCCAATTAATCCGCATACACCGCCCGGTGCAAGCACATCAACCGCCTGACGAATAGCCGCTGGAGCGCCGGTACAATCCAGCGAGTAGTCGATACCTTCTTCACACACCTTCAGTATTTCCCGAACGGGATCGGTCTTGCTGGGATTGATAGTATGTGTTGCGCCGATCTCCACCGCTTCGGCAAGTTTATTTCCCACGAGGTCCACGGCAAATATCTTGGCGCAACCACATAGCGATGCGGCAAGAATCGCATTCATGCCAACCGATCCTGTACCGAACACGGCTATGGAGGAGCCGATCTTGGCATCGAGCGAATGAATGACGCTTCCGACGCCGGTCCGGACCCCGCAGCCCAGAGGGCCGAGAATTTCAATGGGAATATCCTTCGGTACTGCCACCGTATTTCGTTCATTGGCCAGCGCGTGCGAGGCAAAAGAGGATTGTCCGAAGAAGGACCCGTATACTTTCTCACTCTCCTTTTGCATGGTAACCGAACCATCGGCCCGGGTTCCGAAAAAGTTCAGCTGGAATGTGGACGAGCATATATCCGGTTTGCCTTTTTTACACCACGCACACGTACCGCAAAACATGGCACTTAAAATGACATGGTCCCCGGGCTTTACTTTCCGAACCCGGGCGCCCACTTTTTCCACAATGCCCGAGCCCTCATGACCCAGCACTATGGGCAGAGGGGACGGCAACAGTTGATCTCTGGCGCTCAGTTCGGTATGGCAGATTCCGCATCCTTCCATGCGCACCAGAACCTCATCCTCTCTCGGGTCATCAAGATCCAGTTCTTCAATTTGAAACAAGCCTGATTTTTCTCTAACGACAGCCGCCTTAATTTTCATGCTTATCCCCTGCCCGATTTTTACAAAATATGTTCAGGTACTGTGTTTTTTGAGAGTCTAACATGAGTTTTCTCCTGTTACGATAAAATATCCCGCAATCACAGGGCCTCAAATTTTTCCTGCCGGATATTCCCGTCAGGGCATCTGCGGCAAAGAGGCATGCGCCGGATGTGTTGACCAGATGCTGCCAGCCTGCCAGGATTGCGTGATAGTCCCCTTTGTTTTCCGGATTGTACTTTTCTATCTTGATCGGAAGCCCCAGCAGTTTCATGACCGCCTCGGAGGCCATCCCTTCCTCGGCGAACGCAGTGCCTCCCCTGGTGTGCCTGGCGGGGGTGGGATCCGATACATAAATGGCTCCAAAACCAGGAGCCTGCCGCGGGTCGTGCATGGGCAGCGGTTCCCCTCCTACGTGCATGGCAAGCTGCGGAGCGCCTTTGCCTATTTTATCTGCGGCGATTTTGGGTCCTTCAGCCAGAATATCGCCCAAGCCTTCCCGGCGGCCGATCTGCTCGATCATCTTCACGATAACGTCACTGTTGCCCCAGGTCAATTCAAGCCCGTCTGTATCTCCCGTGGTCAGAATGACGTTTTCAAAACATTCCATGGCGAAAGCGATAGCCGCGCCGGTGGAGATGGTGTCCAGTCCGTAGAGATTGCACAGCTCGTTGGCGTAGATCAACGACTCCATATTATCGTTCAGGCAGTTGGGACCGAAAGCCGCCAGAGTTTCGTATTCAGGCTTGTGCGCCGATTCTACCTGATATTTTCCTTTGTCCACCGTCAGCCAACCGCCGCAGGCTATTCGACAGTCCACACAGGCGTATTTATCGGTGACGTATTTTTCCATGCCGTCCCAGCCTACCTTCGCCCATTTGTCTTTTGGGAAGTCCGTTTCGTGATTTCCAGCCCAGTTCTTGATGGGAACATCGTGTTTGCGGAGCAGCCCGTACATGCCGCCCGGCGTTCCGGTTGCGCTCATTATCTGAAACATCATCGAAGGATCGTTTTCGGTATCATCTAAAATATCCGTCACCAGGCTTTTTACTTTATATTTATCGAAAATGTCTGGACGCCGGTAGCCGAAGCAGGCGACCGCCTTCAGATTCTTAGATCCCATGACACCGCCCAGACCCGATCGACCGGCGGCTCGTCCTCGGTCGTTGATGACTGCCGCAATGCGTGACCGCTTTTCACCGGCCATGCCGATACAGACCACTTTAAAATCCTTACCGGGATTCTCCTCGAGAATCATCCCCTCGGTATCGACACTATCTCTGCCCCACAAATGAGAGGCGTCCACAATCTCGGCTTTCCCGTTGTTGATTCGCACGTAAACCGGGTTTCCCGCCGCTGTTGGCATCGCCCCAGTAACCTGTCAACGGAGATTTGCCCATGGTGGTGAAACGGCAGGTGGAAACCGTTCCGGCAAGGGTAAGCGGGCCGGTCCCCAGTCCAAAAATATTATCCGGCGAGAGCGGATCGGCGCCGGGCTTCATTCGTTCGTAGATTGTCCTTACGCCAATCCCATAACCGCCGATAAACGCCTTGGCGAGGTCTTCAGAAAGTTCCTCTTCCCGTATAGCCATTTTGCTCAGGTCGACGAACAATAATTTCCCCCTATACCCATACTTTGCTCTCATTGCATATCCCTTCCGGTTATTGCTTCAAATCCAGGTTGTGTCAAATTTTACGTTCTGACTAGAAAGGATCGAATTCCCCTGCATCTGTAAATTATCCTCAGGGGTGGAAATCCCTCTTACAAGATAAAGCACTGCCCCGGATTATATTTTATATATCACTACCGAAAGCCGTAGGGCAAGCGTATCGCTCCTATCCTTCGGCCGGGCCGATACCCAGAACGTATTGGAGCGCGATGTAGACAAGGTATACACCGACAAGCCAGAATCCCTGCCAGCGCTTGAATCGTCCGTCTTTATTCATGGTGATGAACACGCGGAGAGAGAACAGGATGACAAGCATTGCTGGAAAGTGAAACATGTAAAAATTGGATTCAATTTCCAGTGGACGGGCAGCGGCGGCGGCGCCTATGACAAACAGGCAGTTCAGGACATCCGCCCCTACGATGTTGCCGACCGTGATTTCCGGATGCCCGCGCCGGATAGAGGCGATGGCAGTCATCAGTTCGGGCAGGGATGTCCCAAACGCTATCAGCGTTGCAGCTATGATATCATCCGGAACACCGATCCGCTTCGCCAGCACATCGGCGCAGGGAACCAGGATACGGGCTGCTTCGACAACCAAGACCAGTCCGCCTATAAGAAGCAGTAGAGATTTTGAAAGTCCAGCCGTCGGGCTGGAGTCTTCCCCCTCAGCCAGGCTCGCTGTGGTCGCTCCTTTTTTTGCCCAGAAGTAGGTTGCATACAGGTAAATCGCAAGGAGGACAAGGAAGAAGATTCCCACTCCCCTCGGGAGGACGGGTTGGTCCGGCATCAGTTTAAGCATAACCAGGGATAGAATGACTAGGAGAGTGGCCGCACCCACCTGCACCCATCCTGTCCTGTTCAGGATGAAGCGGTTGACCGG
>JARRLM010000598.1:0-1942 GCA_037386985.1 Acidobacteriota bacterium
CCCAATCGCTCAGATAGTGATCCGGAAGCGGACCTGCTGGAAAAGGCAAAACAGGAGCCTATTGTTCAATCATTCCTTGATATTTTCCCAGGGCAGGTTAAGGCTGAGAAGATAGACCCATGAACGACTACGCTGAACCTATCGAAAAATTGATCGACGAACTCCGTAAACTTCCCGGTGTCGGATCCAAGAGCGCCCAGAGACTGGTTTACAACATCCTGCGCCGTCCCCGCGCGGATGCCGAGCGCCTCAGCAGTGCAATAATGGAAGTTCGGGAGAAAATCCGTTTCTGTTCACGATGCAATAATTATTCGGATCGCGATCCCTGTGAGTACTGCAATAACGCTCGCCGTAGCGACGATACCATCTGTGTTGTAGAAGAGCCCTGCGATATTCTTGCAATTGAAAGAACACGGGAATATCACGGCCGGTATCATGTTCTTCATGGGGTTCTTTCGCCCATCAATGGGATCGGACCTCAAGACCTGAAGCTTAAGAACCTTCTGGAACGCTTGCGAGAGGGGAATGTAAAAGAAGTTATCCTGGCGACAAATCCCAACGTGGAAGGTGAGGCGACTGCCATTTACATTGCCAAACTTCTGAATCCGATCGGAGTCAAAGTGAGTCGCATAGCTCTGGGCATACCTGTCGGCAGCGATCTGGAATATGCCGATGAGGTAACGATGTCCAAGGCCCTCGAACACCGACATGAAATATAGTTCTAAGTTCTGAGTTCTGAGTTTTTTGGAAGGCAAATCCCCAATAGATAACTTCAAACTCAGAACTCAGAACTCAGAACTTTTTGCTACTTTGCTCCTTCAATCCACACTTCGCCGTCTTCGTAAAATTCCTTTTTCCAGATCGGCACTATCTGCTTGATTGTATCGATTGAATAACGGCAGGCATCGAATGCAGGGCCCCTGTGAGCTGAAGCAACCACAATAACTATGCTGCATTCGCCAATCTCCATATGCCCCAAGCGATGTACGATCGCAATATCCCGGATGTCGAAGTCCTTCTTTGCCTGCGATCCGATTTCCTCGATTTTTTTCAATGCCATCGATTCGTAGGCTTCATATTCCAGAAAACGCACATTCTTTTCGTTTGCGTTATTGCGCACGACTCCTTCGAACATAACCAAGGCACCATCTTCCGGTTCTTGTATCGTATCAATAATGGGTTGAATCTCGATCGGGTTCCGTACAAGAAGAAACACTCTAACCTCCACTGACCGGTGGGAAAATTGCGACCTCATCCCCGTCGCGGACCGGAGTGTCGAGACTGACAAAGTCGGAATTTATAGCAAACAGGGCAGATGTCCGATAGTTTTCCAGCGACGGAAATTCATGGACGAAACGGTTGAAAACGGACGCAACATCGGTGAAACCCGCTGTATCAAGGCTGGTTTCCCGCATGCCTGTCGTATCCGCCAAAGAGGCGAAAAATAATACGCGTATACTCATGATAGTTTAAGAGTAACAAATTGCGGCTTAATATTGGGAATGGTTTTTAGTGCAGTCACATATTCTTCAGGAGGTCCCTTTACCGGGACCGATACAATCTGACTACCGATGTATCACTGCAGTTTTTCAACAGGAATCGGATCGATTTCTTCAATACGGGATGTATGAGATCCGGGGCGATCTGTGCCAGGGGTTCCAGTACAAATTTCCGATCTGCAAGACGGGGATGAGGAATAATGAGGTTGCTCTGCCTGATTATGGCATTTCCATAGAAAAGGATGTCCAGATCGAGGGTTCTGGGGGCGTTTGGGAAACTTCTTTTGCGGGCGCGGGAATTCTCGATGTTCAGGCACAGGTGAAGCAGTTCGATGGGTGTAAGTCGGGTTTCAAACTCTATTGCCAGGTTAAGAAACCACGGCTGTTTTGTGAAGCCTACCGGTTCCGTTTCGAAGTACATTGACTTTTGTAGAACAGTCCCT
>JARRLM010000598.1:1958-2701 GCA_037386985.1 Acidobacteriota bacterium
AGATTCGCTTTCGGATTCCCAAGGTTGGAGCCGGCTGAAAGGTAGGTTTTAATTGGGGCCACTATTTCACATCCGTTCAAATGTCATCTGGGCTGATGAAACAGCTGTTATCCATCCTGTAAAGATTAATATAGATCGTCCTGCAATCCCAGGCTGCCGAAGCTTCCTATCCCTTTGAGCCCGAATGAGAAGCTGAACTGTGATTCTGTTCTGAGGCCCAGGTTGTATTGTTTGAACTCCGTAGATACACTACAGCAATCCCATGTATAGCCGAACCGGCTTCGGCTGTTGAGCAGCTGGGAACTCTGGATATCGTATCGTACAGTCAGGCTGGATGAGAATCCGTGCTGGGCGGAACCATAACTGAGGGTGCCCTGCACCTGATTGCTGTCAAAAAGTTCCGGTTCCGACTTCAAGTTGCGAAAATAGGTGCCTGTGATTGAAAACTTTCCACCTCTCCAATGTGTCCAGAAACTGGCATTACGCAAACGCTGAAGCTTCGGATCGTAATCTGCCTTGAAATCGTGGCTTAGAGTGCTTTTCAGCCGGACCCGGACTGTTGCGCTGATTGGCGACAGATTCCTTTCAACGCCGGTTTGATAAAATCCTGTTGCCGTGTTCAGGGGGTAAAAGCTGTTGGTGTGTCCCGGCCGGAATGCCCCACCGAACGATGGATCGAAGTGGTATTTATGTGTCAGTGCCACGACCAGCGCCTCGTGTTTTTCAGTAGTCCCTGCACCGTT
>JARRLM010000599.1:0-2950 GCA_037386985.1 Acidobacteriota bacterium
CTTTGGCGAATCCGGGCAGTTCGGATATATTTCCCGTCGCAAGATCGTAAAGAGCCAGGCGAAAATCGCCAAATACAAGATTGGAAAGATCGGTTGTGAACCGATCGGTGACAAAGGCTATTTTCGTACCGTCCGGGGACCAGGAGGGCTGCAGATCCCCGAAATTATCATCGGTCAGGCGCTTTAATTTTTCTTTTCCAAGGTCAATTGTGTAAATATCCGAGATCCCCCCCGTGATCGCGGCGAACGCAATGGACCGTCCATCCGGAGCCCAGGACAGACTATAAATTTCTCCAACCTCCCTGACCGTAATGTTTCTCGCAACCTTCCTTTTTGCAACATCGTATATCGTGATTTGTGGCGTGGCGCCCTTGACGCTGGGAAAGACAAACTGACTGCTGTCCGGACTCCAGCTTCCTGCAGCGTTTGTGAACTGGAGATTTATAAAATGAGGACTGATCTCGGTTTCAGTAATTTTATTCAGGAATTTGCCTGTTTCCGGATCCACAAGATAGAGATTGATGCCGAAAAGGCTCTTCTCAGAAAAAAGCACGGCATATTTACCGTCAGGGCTGATGGCAGGGCTGACATTCAACTCGCTGTCGGATATTTCTTTCGATACAACAACGGTACCGTTTTGTTCTGCGGATTCGGTCGCTCCCAGAATGCGCTTATACTGTTCTTTCAGGGCCTGATGCCATCGTTTGGATAATTCTTCAATCGAAACATCCATTGCGGAACTGATTGCCTTTTTGGCATCACCGGTTTTGATCCCGGCTCTCAAAATTCTTCCGAGAACCTCGTCGCCCTTTTCACCCGCTATGAAGGCCCACAACGCATGCCCCCAGCGATAGGGGAAGTATTTCGAATTGTCCAGCTCGTCTATGGAAGGAAAGTCTTCCTTACGCACGGCGTCGCGCATCCACATGGACGTAAAAGAGTCCACCGGACCGATGGAGAGGTATTCCGCCATTCCTTCAACAAACCAGAGCGGCAGAGTTTCCAATGAAGAGAACATGCCGGATCGTTCCGCCCGCGAGGCCAGATCGTATTGAAACGCATGCACCAGTTCGTGGCCAATGACGTGGTCCGTATCACTCAGAGTGCCTGCAAGAGGCATTACAATTCTCCGACGGATGGACTCGGTGACGCCTCCGGTAGATTCGCCGATTACGCCCGGAATGACGAGGGTCTGTTGGAAATCAGGGTGATCTGCGTAAATTATCAGAGATTGTCGGGTGGAAAGTTTGAAATCGAGAACGTCGGACAGCCTGTAATACCATCGTTCGGCCATGCGACCGACTTCCTCGATAATTTCTTTTTCCTCAGGATAATAAAAAATATCAAAATTTTCGGTTTTGAGGATCTTGAAGTCAAAATCATTGTAGCGGACTTTATTCTGGCCGAAATACTGGCCGAAGGCAGGTATAGATATAAGGGTAAATATTGTAAATGCGATCATTCCAGACTTCAGTAGTTCTCTCCAACCTGTGGCTTTTCTCATAGTAAGCCTCCTTCTTGTCCATAAAGAATCAACATCCCTAAAATGACACCAAAATATTGAATACAATAGATAGTTGTTTAAGCTCGGATCATCGTTACATCAGTCATAGCATGAACCCGTATTTCTCACACCTCTCATTTTTAACAAGAACCTAGTTAAAAATGAGAGCCGGTTTCCAGTGCGACGATTTGATAACTCGTACGCTCAGTTCTCGGATAGGTAAAATAAACATCTGTTTTTAAAATACGGTTCGATATCGAAGCCCTAGCTTTGGGTTCCGATACATTATTGTCCTATTCATTGAATTTATGGCCGGAATTTTACTACAGTTCAAAGCAGAATCTGGCAGATATTTAGGGATTTACGCAAAATTCTACGTTCTCAGCTGGTAGCTGATCGGGATGTAACTTATAAATCGAAGAAGGGCTCCTCTCACCCTGAGTTCGAAGGGAAGTGTCCTATTTGGACACTGACTTATTCTTAAAAACCTTATTCCATAAGAGAATTATCTCATACGTCTAGAATCCGGACAATTCCAGGAAATGACCTAATGGCGCGTATCCTGTTTAATTTAAATGCCTTATGTATTCTGATTGTAGAATGTAGTGATGCCTGTATGGATTTCCGACAAATTTACAATAATGAATTGTCAGAGTTGCTTTATTTTCCGAGATAGACCATGTAGCCGTATCTTTAATTCTGACAATTATTTATACGTTTCATTTCTATGTCCTCAGTTCTTGGTATATGAATTGCGTAAATATATAGTGCAATTACAAGAGAGGATTTTAAGATGAAAAAGTTACTGTTATTATCGAGTATGTTTCTGTTGGTTTCGACAGTAGCTCTAGCAGATGGATTGCCGGTCACTGTCGATTTAGAATTTCAAGGGGTGGATCCAGGCATAAACTATTACAATGGTTGGCCGACGGGGCACCACATAGTAGAAATTACAAACTCTCCTGGTGGAGTGTACGATAGTGTTTTTTACGGTTTTTGTGTTGATCCCGCCAGTGCTGAAGATACGCCTACACCATACACGCTGATTTATGTCCCTGAAAACCTATACGGGGCGGCCTGGGTTTTCGAAAATTTCGAAGGTTTGGGTGAAAGTGCCAGTAATGCTCAAGTTGCTATCTGGAATCTCGCAATTCCTGGACTGCCGCCAATGACTGGGCCGCAGCAGTCTTTGTTCGACAGCGCAAACACAGCCGTGGGTGAGGGTTACATACCTCCCGATAGTATTCTTTTAGCCTATAGCCCCGCGGGGGCTGGAGAATCTTTTGATGTACCCTTCCAGGACTTTCTCATTAGAGTTCCTGAACCGGGATCTATCTTATTGCTTGGCTTGGGTCTACTGGGAGTGGCGACCGTTTCACGTCTAAAGAAACGCTAGTATAGTTGAAATCCAAACCGCAATATTTAGTTGATAATAAAAAAGGCCAC
>JARRLM010000600.1:0-4440 GCA_037386985.1 Acidobacteriota bacterium
TCTTCGATACCCACCATATCCACAAGCGAAGGCGGACAATGTTTTTCAATCACGCTTTTGAATACTTGAGAGTCTTTCCATAAATCGGATTCACGGATGGAATCCGATACCGTGTTGATTCTGTCGCTCAGCTGATCCGTCAGTAAGGAGAGCGGAGTTTTAGATCTTTTGTTTTCATTCCACAATATTTCGAATTCCATACGGGCATTATTGCGAATTGTTGCCAGGACATCATTGACATATTGCTTCCGGAATTCAGGTACTTTTCCATCGAGAACACACAAGTGTTCTTCATACTCCTCGTCCGTCAATGCCAGAGAAGCCAAGACCTCCAGGGAGGATGAAGTAACGCCCCCCTTATTCGCTGAAGCATCCTTGAAAACAAGGACACCCTTCTTTTCCAGGGCCAGGCGGGCCTGCTGGGTCAGAAAAAGGTTCGCTCCTTCGACGATAAATTTAAAACGTGGTACGCCGTAGTCATCCAGAAGTTGTTTCCAGTTTCGAATGGTGATGGAATTGGGTCGCCCCCCGCAGGGTACGAACAGGTCCGCTTTTAACATCGGATGCAGATGAAAGGTGTTACGAAAAGCCAATCCGTCCTTGACCAGCGTACCGTCGGGAAGTGTTTCATTTTTGTCGTTGATATGAATGAAAAACCCCTTCGGACTAAGCTTCGCTTTATTGAAGTGCTCCACCATCTGGCGTTTATGAGCCAATTCCTTCAGTTCCGATCGATCCAGTCCATCCGGGTCGAATAAAATCCCGCTTCCGTCGATGACACACGAGGTCCTGTCTTTGGAAATCAGGATTTCATTACTGCCCAGGTCGCCATCCGGCCCACCAGTTTGGACTTTGATGATATTGTCTTCCTTTAAGTTTAATTTCCGAAGGATTCCCAATACATATTCATGGACGGAATTAGTCGTCATTCCATAAACATCGTGAGGGATACCACCATCGGAAAGATATTTGCCTGTAGCGAAGGATTGCCAGAATTTATATCCTCGCTCTCTGGCACGATGAGATGCCCAACTCATCAGATCTGCCGTTCCTTCATCTGGACCGAGAAACAACAGTTCTTCATTCCCGAGATCGTCTTTAACAGATTCATGGGGTAGAATCACATCCAGTAGACCATCCACGTATTTCTGAAACGCCATCTCTTCCTTATCCTGATATTCCAGATTCAGCAAGATTGTTCCTTTGGATCCTCCCTCGGGAATATCCTTATTCTTTTTCTGCTGGGTGAGTGCCAGATTGTAGTTTTCATCGAATATCGAATCCGAATTTTGATCGTAATTTTCAGCATCCCTGGATCGAACGAGTCTGATGCCGCCGCGTGCGATATCCCGGAAACGGACATGGAAGCCGCGGAGTTCTTTCGCAAGAATCATGAAAACTCCATAGGGCTTTTCCTTATATTCTATTGGATCCAGAAAGCGGCTTGAATCCAATCGATAGGCTAAGGATGTTTTGTCGCGTTTGTAAAAATTAGTTTTTTGTATGACATTGTTGAAAAGGAAGAAAAACTCCAAAACGGCCCGGTCAATTTCATTGGAAATGTTGTTGAAGCTGAAAGAGTCCTTGTTGTTGGAAGCTTGATTTTTCGGATTAAAGCGTTTTTCAAAATGGGAGTACAGTATCTTGATGGCTTCCGGATGATTATAGATAGTCTTGAGAATACGCGATTCTGTATAGGAATCTTTAACCAGGCGTGTTCGTAATGTGCTCAGGATATCCACGAGGTCCGGGCGATCCTTGAGTTCTTCCCAGAGCGCCATATATTCGATATTAAAGCTGGTCAGAAATTGATGGGTGAATTTCCACGCGCTTCGTACATAAAAAGCTTCATGTACCGATAAAATATGTTTTCGAATAAGCGGCGACAACTCATTTTCGGGATTTACGTATGCAAGACTTATGTCGGTAATGATATCGGGTCTCTGGCTTCCTGAGTTGTCATTGCCAAAAATTGCTTGGCAGCCACCTTGTTGATATCGATTTCAGTGGCAGGAGCATTGGGCATTTCATAGACAGGTTTTGCAACAAAATAACTCCTGAAATGGGATTGAAGATCGATTCCAGGGGTGCGATAGCTTTGAAGGCGATAGGTGGGAAAACGAAATTCCATCCTTCTCTCAATTTCAACGGCTTTGTCGTGCTGGTCATTTACCAGATACATAGCGCTGTCAGCTTGCTCACTCACAAAATCAACATCAAGCCGGTTGCTGCCGCGATTAATGGCGATAACCTCAGCAGCAAGAATCGATTCGATATGATTCGCGATCGTTTCTGCGGGTGTGGTCAAGAAATAATAGCGGACCATTCCGATTTTGCAGAAAAAGGTGTGCAATCCCTTCTGCACCTGTTCCTTTGAAAAAATCTTATTCTGTATCACAAGGTCTTCAATTTTCTTTATGGTTTCTATTGATAAGCCTGTTTTATCGGATGCTTCCTGATAAAAGTCCATACGAATGATCTCCCTAAGTGACAGTCCTGTAAACCGATTGGCAGCTATTTGATTTTAATATCTGTGGGGCGGTGAAATAAACAGTATTCTGATCTGTCGAAACTGAAACTAATCAGGACACCCATTAATTTCTGGAACTCCGGAACTACTGGAAATTCTGCTGGAAATCCTGAAAACTGGAAATCTAGACACCCATAAAATAAGGAAGTAGTTGAGTAATGTGGAAAATCGTCAATGGTCAGAGCGGAGTAGAATTCAACGTTAAGCAGAAGATGGAATAGTGGTGTAACGGATCTGCTGACCGGAAGAAGAGGTAGTGAGATTTACGGAGGAGATGAGGGTTATCGGGTTTATTTCAATGCTATGGTGATGGCAGGAAAGCGGCGCGAGCCTGTGCAATACCTTTAAACCAACGCCTGCCGAGCTGATCCGCAAAACTGCGTAGATTGGAAATCAATCCAGCGGCGAGGCTGAATTTATCCCCAAAGCAAGAGATAGTAACGGGCCAGGCATCTGAATTTGCGCCGATACGGAGCAGGATTGGGGAGAGACGGGGATCAATAGCTCCCCGTTTATCGAGTTGGATCATGCGGCCAGAGCTATCGACCATGTCGAGATACTCAGCCGTAGTCATTGGCAGGATTCCGTGCGGATTGCCTACTGATGAAATAGGGCAGAGCCAGTCGCAATTGGCAGAGGTGGTTTCAGTGGCAGAGTTGGCGGTATTTTTGTGCCAGGCGCGAATGCGCTGCTGGATGCTGGTGAAGTCACTTTCCTCGGGAGTTTTAGCGAGGCCGGCGCGGATGGGATTGAGGTCAACATAAACCATGCAGGCGGCGATAGCGGCATCATCGAGAAGAGCCTGGCATTTAAATCTTGACTCCCAGAATCGACCTTTGACGTCATCCTCTATATTGGCGGCCCGAGCGATGAATTCATTGAGTTGGCCCATGAACCAGCTGAGGCTGGACAAACGATTGCGGAGGGTTTCAATGAGTTGAGGGTTGAGCAGGAGGGCGCGGATACGATCTTCCAGAGGGGAATTTGCCAAACCTTTTAATTGGTGGTATTTAGGGAAGAGTGTGAGCCAGCGGGAAGCGACTTCGTGAGAGGACCAACTGGAGGTGATGTCGGGGCGGGTACGCAGGATGGTGTGGTAGTGGTTTTCCATGACGGAGTAGTTGCAGACATCGATGGCGAAGATGGATGCGAGCAGATGCAATCTGTTGACGATCCATGCCTTACGGTGGGAGAAATCCCGGCCGGTATAAGAGTCGAAACCATAGAGGAAAGCGCGGCGGACGCATCGGGAAAAGCAGTGGAAAACACCTGGTTTACCTTCCTGGACGTATTTGCTGCGTGGTAGAGCCATTTGAGCACCTCCTTTGATATGTCTAATGGAGAAGTCAAGGAAGGTGCCAAGAAAAAGATACAAATAATGGGTGTCCAGATTTACTTTTCCTTCTCCCAGAATATGGGTGTCCCGGTTTTGGATAAAGATTTTGCAAAAAACAGCTTGACCGGATATCCTGCCCTAGATGTACTCCCGATGGGAGTTTTAACCTGACAGGATTCATATAAAACAAGAAAACAGAAATTCATGAAACTATCGGTTGTAATTTCAGTTTACAACGAGAAGGATAACATCAAGCCGTTGCTGTCCTCTCTTTCTAAACACCTGTCCGGCATAGAATACGAAGTCATAATTGTGGATGACGGCTCAACCGATGGAACAATGGAGGTTCTGTACAAAGAAGCCGGAGCAAACACCCGTGTGATTGAGTTCATGAGGAACTTCGGGCAAAGCTCGGCGCTGGCTGCAGGCATCGATTGTGCGCAGGGCGCGTATATCTGCACAATGGACGGGGACATGCAGAACGACCCATCCGATATTCCCGGCATGCTGAAACTTGCCGAGGAAGGCCAATGGGATCTCGTGGCAGGAACCCGGGCAGACAGGAAGGACGCAG
>JARRLM010000601.1:0-1927 GCA_037386985.1 Acidobacteriota bacterium
GTGGGAACATTTATGGATATGACTCCCGCGGTTCTCATATTCACTCCCATCTTTCTGCCGGTCGCGACGCAACTGGGCATCGATCCCATTCATTTCGGAATGATTATGGTACTGAACCTCTGTATCGGATTGTGTACGCCCCCTGTAGGGAGTGTACTCTTCGTCGGATGCGGAATCGCGAATACGACCATTACAAAGCTGATCAAGCCGCTTTTGTTGCTCTATGTGGCGATGATCGTCGCCCTCATCCTGGTTACGTACATCCCTGAAATAAGCATGTTCCTGCCGGAATTGTTCGGTTACTGACGCTGGAGAGAGGGGATCTTAGCGATGACACAAAATATTCTGGGAAAATATTCCTTCGGTGTAGGGGATCGCTTTGCGCAGCAGGCGGCTGCCCAGATTGCGGCGATTGAACTGGCCCATAAGCGAGGCACTTCCATTACCCCGGTTTGGAATAAATCCTACAGGGAACATACCATCACCCGATCTGATCCGATTCAAACCAGAACGGCTGTTGATTCAGCCGTGAAGGAAATGAAATGGAGAAAGAGTTATTTTGTGGATGCGGATCATATTAATCTGGACACGGTGGATCGCTTTATGGATTGCAGCGACTATTTCACCATCGACGTCGCAGACTACATCGGTACAGCCGCTTCGACCGAAGATATCGAGCAATTCGTTAAGTGGAATGGGAAATATGTCGGAGATCTCCACATCCACGATTCCGTTCGTACATTCCATGTCTCCGAAAAGATGCTGTTAGGGGTCGCCGGCAGATATCTGCATGCCGTAAAGCAGGCCGGGGACATTTACAGGCACATTCACAGGGCCAAAAAAGGAGGCGCATTTGTAACTGAAGTGTCCATGGATGAAGCCGGGTCGCCGCAGACGCCCCAGGAGTTATTGTTCATACTGGCGGCTATGTCCGAGGAGAACATTCCGGTCCGGGCCATCGCGCCAAAATTCAGCGGGCGCTTCAATAAAGGCGTCGATTATGTCGGAGATGTCGACCAATTCGGCCGCGATTTCGAAGAACTTCTGGCGGTGATTCAATTTGCAGTCGGCGAGTTCGGATTGCCTCGAGACCTTAAAATAAGCGTTCATACCGGAAGCGATAAATTCTCGATTTATCCGATTATACGGAGGGCGATCCGGAGATACGATACCGGCATCCATTTAAAGACCGCCGGGACCACGTGGCTTGAGGAACTGATTGGATTGGCCGAGGCGAGTGAAAGGGGGCTGGAGCTGGCCGGGGAAATATATGAAAGAGCCATTTCCAGGCTGGATGAACTTTGTTCCGATTATACGGCCGTTATCGATATCGATCCCCGTATGCTGCCGCCGGCGTCAGATGTGAAGGGCTGGGACGGAAAAAGATTTGCCGAAGCATTGAGGCACGAACAGGCTTGTCCCAATTACAATCCTCATATTCGGCAACTGATGCACATAGGCTTTAAAATTGCGGCCGAAATGGGCGAAAGGTTCAAAAAAGAAGTAAGAAAAAATGAAGAAATCATTTCGAAAAATGTAACTGAGAATTTATTCAACCGGCATATACTGAAACTGTTCGCGGACTAATCCAATTTAAAAAGGAGTTCGGCTATGATTCCGGGTAAAAAAGAACAAGATGGTCCTGCAAGACGAAGGTTTGTAAAAGAATTAACCTTCGGCGGTGCCTCTGTCGTCGCCGCGGGAGCCCTGTTCGGCTTGAGTGCCGAAGCAGGGCCGGTTGCTCAGAACATCTCCCCCGATACTTCCGACGGGGAGAGCCGGTACGGCAAATGCATCGTTTCGCTGCCTGTTCGGAAAATGGGCGAGACCGTGATGTTTTCCGCAGGCGCCGATATTTTGAACGGCTTCCCCTGCAATATTATTTACGCCTTCGGAACCCAGGTTGGCCCCCTGGGAATGTCAAGGG
>JARRLM010000601.1:2013-3800 GCA_037386985.1 Acidobacteriota bacterium
CGACGAAGTCATTTATTTCATCGGGTCCGATCCGAAAAGCGCCGACCTGGGTGCGGAAGTCAATTTCAAAATCGGCCCTGAAGGGAAGGAGGAAGACCACATATTTTCCTCACCTACCGCGGTGGTTATCCCCAAAGGGATATGGCATTGCCCAATGGAGACATTGAAATGCAACCAACCTTTTCTCTGTATGGCGGTCTCTTTAACAACCAACTACGAATTCAAATATTCTGAAGAATAAGAGCCCGCATACTTTCGGCGTACATTCCTACCACCCGGATTCCATGTTGTAGGGAACGGTCATTAAAACCGCTTCGATCTGGCGGATCCTGCCCTCTTTTATCTTAAAAATTTCAGCGATGATAAAAGAGAAGGGCTGACGAAATGTCGGGCTGACATCCTGTATTTCGTCGTCCAGTGTGACGGACATATTTTCGACGCTGCCATTGTGATCGAAATAGCCGAAACCGTAGGCCAGTCCCGTTACGGGATCGGCTATGAATCTGCGCTCCCGAATATCGGTTACGATGGTTGAAAAATGAGTATCAAACTGTGCCTTGCAGTCCATCCATTGCATGGAGCCTTCAGGTGAATTGGGATTGTTCGCCGTTACAGTGCCGTTCTCTCTCCGCTGGCAGGCCGGATCAAAGGGGACGTTGGCGCCGTCGTTGTCGGTGTCCAACCCGGTGAAATAACTGTTGCCGATTTCAATCAACTCGTAACGCGGCAGCCGCTCGCCTTCCGGGATGATTTCCATCATCAGCGGATGCGGTTCTGTCGGACCGGCCTGCATTCCACCTGCAGGAGGCGCCATCGAAATGTTTCGAACTACGAGGTTTTCAATTTCGGAAATCAATGTGCCTTTTTCCACCTTCAACCTGCAGGCGAACCAGTTATTGTTGCCGTTTTCTTCGATTCTGCCCAGAAGTCCGACCAGGCCCGCTTCCTCGTCGATCACATCCACGCGATACGTGGGCATAGCCGATGCCGTGTTCCAGAGACCGTCTGTGAGATTCAGCCTTACGCCATTTTCAGTGTATTTCACATTCTTTGTGACGGGCAGCCTGGAAGAGTCGTGGGCGACAAGTGCTTCCAGGTAGGTGGCCATAAAGCCCGCCAAGCAGTCGCGGTCGCATTCGATTGGAGCAGCCGCGCTGGAGGTCAGGCTGAGCCGAGTATTGCCATGACAAGAATGGTAAATATCAAACGTTTCATCGTATTTCCTTTTCTGAATGGGTTGAAATCCTTCGAGAAATGCGGGTTGGCCGTCTGTTTCAAATTATACTGTTGTTTGAGCATGTCCGGGCCGCTACTGGTTGAATTAAAAAATTCCAACGTGTGGATACAACAAATCCCATCGGTATCGATGTTGTTGTGGTCAAATCTTACAGGAATGTTTATGAATGTTGATAGAAAAATCGGTAAGACCGCTGCAGTCTTTTCACTCAGGTCAGCGAGAAATGAGGGTTTAGACAAATACCGAATTCCCGGTACTATATTGATATGAAATTAAATCCACTGTTCTGGCGATTGCTCCTGCATCTGCCCAAATTAGCCAGGCTGGTTCTGAGATTGTTGAAGGATAAAAGGGTGCCGCTTTCAGGGAAAATAGTTTTTTGCCTGTCGATTGCCTATTGGATCTGGCCCCTGGATCTTATTCCCGCACTTCTGCAGCCGGTTATAGGAACTTTCGACGACGTGGCCCTGCTGCTTGTCGGTTTGCGGTACCTATTCTACAAGACCCCAGCCGCTGTGCTGCAGGAGCACCTTTCGGCTCTAAATGTGAA
>JARRLM010000602.1:0-3398 GCA_037386985.1 Acidobacteriota bacterium
ATGCGGCTGAAAAATCCGGTATCGATCCAGACATCCCTTTTAATAGGCTTCCGGCAGGCATGAGGAAGGCTTTCTTTTATGGAAAATCCGGGGCTGTGGCTCAATCGGGTAAAGTTCGCAATCGTGCAGGCGGATTCCAGGGAGTGTGCCGGTATCTTGAGGATCTGTACAATTATGAAGGCGATCTCCGATTCCGTGAGGAGTATGAGAAGCTTCTATCGAACCGTGACTGCCCTGATTGTTCGGGATCCCGTCTGAGGGCGGAGAGCAGGTCTGTGAAGATAAACGGGCTTTCGATTTCCGAATATGCACGCATGCCGCTTGAGGATTCCTACGAGGCGTTCCAAGGTATCAGTCTGACCCAACGGGAAGATAAAATTGCCGGACAGGTATTGAAAGAAATCTCCGACCGCATCGAGTTCCTGCTGAATGTCGGGGTCGGCTATCTTTCGCTGGACCGCCCTGCCCTTTCCCTGTCCGGAGGTGAAGGACAGCGTATACGGCTTGCAACACAGATAGGATCAAGGCTGCGAGGCGTGCTGTATGTTCTGGACGAGCCGTCCATCGGGCTGCATTCCAGAGACAACGGCCGTCTGCTGGATACGCTGGCCGGTTTGAGGGATCTGGGAAATACAATTCTGGTCGTCGAGCATGATGAAGATACGATGCGCAGATCCGACCATATCGTCGATCTCGGTCCGATGGGAGGCCATGAGGGAGGAGGTATTGTCGCTGCCGGCTCAATTTCGGAAGTGATGCAATCCTCCGATTCCTATACAGGGAAATACCTGAAGGGAGAGCTATCGATTGAATGTCCCGTTGAGAGGCGCAAGGGAAACGGCAAACGCATCACGATTGTCGGAGCGCGGCAGAATAATCTCAAAAACCTGAAAGTCGAATTCCCACTGGGGCTGTTCATTTGCGTTACCGGAGTTTCCGGGGCAGGCAAGTCTTCGCTGGTGGATGATATCCTTTATAAGGTGTTGTCCCGCAAACTGCACCGGGCCATAACGGACCCCGGTCCTCATGATTCGATACGGGGGATCGAGCATCTGGATAAGGTTATTGAGATCGATCAGTCTCCCATCGGCAGAACCCCGAGATCCAATCCGGCAACGTATACCGGACTGTTCACGCCGATACGGGAACTGTTTTCCATGCTTCCGGAATCGCGCATCCGCGGATACAGGGCCGGGAGATTCAGCTTCAATGTAAAGGGCGGGCGATGTGAAGAGTGTCGGGGCGACGGCATGCGCCGCATAGAGATGAGTTTTTTGCCTGACGTTCATGTGCTCTGTGAAAGCTGCCGTGGAAAGCGCTACAATCGGGAGACCCTGGCGGTGAAGTATAAGGGGTATTCCATTGCAGATCTGCTTGAAATGAATATCGCCGATGCCTATCTGTTGCTGAAGAATCTTCCGGCCATCGCACAAAAACTAAAGACCCTGAATGAAGTCGGCCTTGGGTATGTTCAGCTCGGTCAGCCGGCAACCACACTCTCGGGAGGCGAAGCGCAGAGAGTGAAACTTTCAAAGGAGTTGAGCCGCCGGGCGACGGGAAGAACCCTGTATATACTCGACGAGCCGACTACGGGACTCCATTTTCACGATGTCAAGAAGCTGCTGGATATGCTGAACAGCCTTGTAGATCGTGGGAATACGGTCGTCGTTATCGAACATAACCTGGATGTGATTAAGATGGCCGATCGAATTATAGATCTCGGACCCGAAGGCGGCGACGGCGGCGGAAAAATTGTTGCCCAGGGCACGCCGGAGCAGGTTGCCCGCGTCAAAGCGTCCGCAACCGGCCAGGCGTATAAATGCGCAAGGCTTACCCGCAAATGTGGATTCTCCCTGAATACTGTAAAAAATCTCGATAATTCTCATGAGTGGTTTCGTCGCAACTCAAAGATACAAGTTCTGGGGAGAATCCACATTTGCGGGTAAGCCTTGCGCATTTATACGCCTGGCCGGCTGCAACCTGCGATGCAGCTATTGTGATACGGAGTACGCCTTCTCCGACGGCATGGAGATGTCCATCCCTGAAATTATCCGGGAAATTGAAGCCTATCCTACGGATTTAGCGCTGGTTACCGGAGGGGAGCCGATGCTGCAGCCGGCCGTTCATACTCTTTTCGACAACCTGCTTGGGAAAGACTATACGGTTCTTCTCGAAAGCGGCGGCCATATGTCACTGGCATCCGTCGATCCCCGCGTGCATAAGATTATGGATTTTAAGTGTCCTTCCAGCGGCATGGAAGAACATAACGACTACGACAACATCGGATACTTATCCTCCGGAGATGAACTCAAGTTTGTTGTAAGCGACCGGAACGATTTTGACTGGGCCTGTGATCTGATCCGGCGAAACACGGAATCTTTAAAGGTCGGCAATATCATTTTTTCACCCATTCATGAAAAAGTGAAATATGCAGATCTGGCCGAGTGGGTGTTGTCCTGCGGCCTTGATGTTCGCATCCAGCTGCAGCTTCATAAAATCGTCTGGCCCGATATCAAACGCGGCAAATAAAAGAATGTGGGTGGAAGTTAACAGATAAAAGTGAACGGTTAAAAGTTCTGAGTTCTAAGTTCTGAGTTCTATGTTCGAAGTCAAAAGCTGACTCAGAACTACTAACTATCAACTGTTAATCGGGAAACCTATCCAATTATGAAGCACTGGGATTTAGTAAAGCAGGTTCGCCGCCGGGTAAACGATGAAGTGGGCGTCCTTCAGAAACCGAGTTCCCTCAAGATCGCACTCTGTTGTACCAGTCCCTATAAAATCGGCATGAGTTCTCTAGGATTTCAGACGATATACAGGGAAATCAATCTCCACGCGGAAGTTTCTGCAGAAAGGGCTTTTCTTCCTGATAACGCTGAAGAATATCGAAAGCGCCGAGCGCCGGTGTTCACGTATGAAGGTGAAACTCCGCTGGGAAATTTTCCGGTCGTCGCTTTTTCAATCGCATATGAGCTGGAGCTGCCCGGACTGCTGGAAATTCTGGATTTGAGCCGTATACCGCTGCTCCGCGAGAACAGGACGGATAAGCATCCGCTGATTGTCGCCGGCGGGCCGCTGACCTATTCCAATCCTTTAATTCTTTCCCCTTTCGTCGATCTGGTTATCCTGGGGGAAGGGGAAGACCTTGTCCATACTTTTCTGGAAACAGCGACCGGAACCAACAGGGAGGAGCTTCTTTCCCGTTTTTCCCGATTGCCCGGATGTTTTGTTCCGGGCTTGTCATCCGTTAAGCCGGAGATTGCCGGCGTGGACGCTTCCCGACTCCCGGCATATTCCCAGATACTGACAAAACGGGCAGTCTGGGCATCCATGTTTCTCATCGAGCCTGAACGCGGCTGTTCTCATGATTGCGCATATTGCATAATGCGGCGCTCAAC
>JARRLM010000603.1:0-3306 GCA_037386985.1 Acidobacteriota bacterium
CCTCAAGCGTATCGAAATAATTGGCGCGGTCCGGAAACACCATCGCCCAGATGCCGTCCTGCATGGAGATGTCTATGGCCTGCCCCTCACCCGTTACGGTCCGGTAATACAGGGCTGCCAGGATAGCGATAACGCCGTTGTATCCCCCCATGTAGTCACCGAGCGAAATACCAGCCTTCAGCGGTTCACCATCGGGGAGGCCGGTCACGCTCATCAACCCGCCCATCGCCTGGGCAACTACATCATAGCTGACGTCGTTGCGTCGGGGGCCGGTCTGTCCAAAGCCTGAAATCGAGGCATAGATAATCCGGGGATTGATCTTACTCACCTCTTTATAGCTTAAGCCTAGTCGTTCCATACCGCCCGGAGCGAAGTTTTCCACGAGGATGTCCACTTTAGCCGCCAGTTTCTTGGCAATCTCCACCCCTTTCGGATCCTTGAGGTTGAGAGTGATGCTCTTCTTGCCCCGGTTGTAGGAGAAAAACTGATAGGACTCTCCTTTGGGAGTCTTGGGCATGGCCTGCCGCTCCGGCTCTCCCTTGCCCGGTCTTTCTATCTTGATGATCTCAGCCCCCAGCTCACTCATCACACTCGTACCATGCGGGCCGGACAAATACTGTGTAAAATCCAACACCCTGACGCCTTCCAATGCTCCCTTGGACATGAATCCTCTTCTCCTTCTTTATTTAGGGAGTGGAGTCCACCTCCCTGCAACGTATCTCCCGTTTCACTTCATATCAGAGCTATGCATTTTAGCATCATTTTCATAAGTGTGTTCGCTAATGCTGCGCCTATTTCAATCGTGACATGCTCCCGGGACATCGACCCCCAGTTTAGCAGCCTGTAGTAAATCATCATGGATCAGCAAGCGGATTTAAATATACTTTCAACCAATCAGCAGACATTTTTATAGCCCGGACCGGGAATCCACGTCCAATATTAAGATTGCGATGTGGTGATACAAAATAATTATCACCAATGTTTCAACCGAAAGGACCAAGTCTCCCGCAGTTCAAGAAGAAAATCAGTCCAATTTCGGAAGGTTTTTTATAAAGCGGTTCAGTAGCGGTGAAGGGTTATCCTGACGCCAAACGGCTACCAGTTCACACAGAGGAGGTTCGACCTGTAGCTTCTTATACACAACGCCTTTCACATGTATGGATTGAAACGATTCGGGAACGAGCGAAACTCCCAGCCCGGCCGCCACCAGGAGGAGACCGGTCTGCAGCAGCCGCGTATTGTGAACGCGCTCCGGCCACACACCGGCCCGCTGAAATGTCATGCGCACCTGCTCGTAAAATCCGGAGCTTGAATGGCCGGCAGGCATAATGGCCGTCCAGGAAGCCAGATCTTTCAGGTCAATCCGTCTGCAACCGGCCAAATTGCAGGAACCCGGTACGGCTACTATCAGGCGATCACGTGCAACGACCGTCGTTTTAAAAACATCCTGGGATAATTTGGCATGGACAAAGCCGATATCCAGCTGTTCCCGATAAAGCCTGTCAACCTGTTCCCCTGCAGCAAGCTCATTTAATTCAACTTCAGCCTGCGGCACCTGTCTCTGCAGCTTTTTCATAACAACCGGCAGCACACGGATAGCGGCTGTGCTGACAAAACCGATCCGGATTGTCCCGGCGTCCCCGAACTCCACCTTTCGCGCTTTGACCACAGCCTGATCCGCCTACTTGAGAATGCGCAGCGCATTCTCCAAGAAGGCTTTTCCGGCCGGCGTCAGGCGGACTTTATGGCGCGACCTCTCGAAAAGAGTCACACCGATTTCCTCTTCCAGTTGCTTGATCTGCTGGGAGAGTGCCGGTTGGGCTACGTGCATGATTTCCGCGGCGTGCCGGAAGTGCAGTTGCTCCGCAACTGCAACGAAATACCGCAGATGTCTCAATTCCATAATTCATTCTGGCTCCTTGCTCCCGACCTCTAAATTCTGGGACACCTGAACATAGATCCTAAGACCAAAGAATATTCGGCTTTTTCGAATTCGGTTCAATTCTCGAATATTTTCCCGGGATTCAGAATATTCAGCGGATCGAGCGCTTGCTTGATTTGCCGCTGAACATCGACCGATACCGGTCCGAGTGCCTTTTTAAAATACGGACGTTTGAGGATTCCGACACCATGTTCACCTGAAAGGGTTCCACCCACCGATAGCGCAACATCAAAAACCTCCCCCATCATCTGTTCCACCTTCGCCCACTCTTGCGGGTTTCTTCTATCGAATAGAATATTCGGATGCAGGTTTCCATCCCCCGCATGGCCGAAGATTACTATCGGAAGTCTATGTTTATTGCTGATGTCGCGAATCTTCTGAACAACTTCCGGAATTGCGCTGCGCGGCACGGTGATGTCTTCGCCGAGTTTATTCGGAGCCTTGCGCGCCAGCGACGACCCAACGGAACGGCGCGCCTTCCATAATCCGTTTCGTTCCTCTTCGCTTTTTGCCACCTTTACTGAACGCGCGCTGTTTTCTTTACAAATCCGGCATACAGCATCGATCTCACGAACGACGGTCTGCTCGTCGGACCCATCCGTTTCTATAATTAATGAAGCCTCAACGTCCGTGGCCAGACCCAATTGCATCGCCTCCTCAATGCAGGCAATGGCCGTCTGGTCAACAAGTTCCAGAGTAGCCGGAACAATTCCCGTAGAAAGGATGGCATTCACGGTTCGGGAGGCATTTACAAGAGAATAAAATTCGGCCAGCGCGGTCTTGACATGAAGAGGCCGGGCGACCAGCCGTAGAATTGCTTCAGTGATCAAACCCAAGGTTCCTTCCGATGATGTAAACAGCGAGGTGAGGTTATAGCCCGTTACATCCTTGATCGGTTTGCCTCCGGTCTCCAATATCCGGCCGTCGGCTAGTACTGCTGTCAGTCCCAATACATAATTTCCCGTCACGCCGTATTTCAGGCAGCGCGGACCGCCTGCATTGCAGGCTATGTTGCCTCCGATGGTGGAATGGCGGATGCTGGAAGGGTCGGGAGGATAGAAAAGTCCCCTTTTTTCCACTTCAGCCTGCAACTCCGCCGTAACAACCCCCGCTTCAACCCGGACTGTTGCGTTCTCTTCATCAATCTCCAGTATGCGATTCATCCGGGTAAAACACACAACAATTCCATCTTTGTTGGCCGGAACTGATCCTGCAGCCAGTCCTGAGCCCATCCCGCGCGCAACCAGCGGAACTCCGGCTCCTGCGGCCAGCTTCACAATTTCGCTTGCCTGTTCCGTCGTTTCCGGCAGCACAACCGCCCTGGGAACACCTTCGGCAAAAGTGCCGTCGTAGCTATACACCGC
>JARRLM010000604.1:0-2628 GCA_037386985.1 Acidobacteriota bacterium
GAAGCGCATACTGACTGCTGCCGATCTCAATCCGGTATAGAGGGACGCCTGTGAAATCGGATATACGGACTTGGCTTGCCTGCGCTGATTTCCGGAAAGTACTGGATGCTGCCAGGAGTCACAATCGGACCATCAGCACCCTCATCACATTAACGTATTCCGACGATCCTCTCATCCGCTGGAGGGCAATAGATGCCATTGGACGCTGTGCGGAGGATTTGTCTGCGGACCGGCCCGAGATTTTCAGGAACTATCTGCGGCGGTTGTTCTGGATGATGAGCGATGAGGCCGGTGCTGTTGCCCCGCACGCCCCGGAAGCTATAGGTGAAATCATTCATTCCAATCCGGAGGAATTCCTGGAATTTATCCCTCTGACCATCTCGCTTTTAAACCTGGAACCCGAAGATAGGCCCCTGTTTCTCCCCGGTATCCTATATGCGCTGGGATTGATAGGGGAAGCGGTCCCTGGAAGTGTTGAGGGTGGACTTGAAGACATTGAAAAAAGCCTCCTGGATCCGGATTCGCAGGTCCGCGCCATGGCAGTCCGATGTCTTGACCGGATTCAGGCGTATGCGGTACTGCTTCGCTATCCGGAACTGGCCCGGGACGACGGTAGGTCGCAAATCTACTTCAAGGAACAGATCCTCAGTACGACGGTCGACAGGATATATTCAGAAGCGTTCATGCGCGCTGGAATTCAGGATTCTGAGTTCAAATAATTCAAAGCATGCTGCCTTAATGCATTCTCCCGGTGATGTGTCCAGTGCTCGAACAGGTCTTCAGGGAGAGCCTCAGTCCAATAAAATATTCTACTGATTTTCAGGTCCCCGTTCTCATCGACCAGCAGGTGGTAATGGGCGCTGGCCTGAACAGGCTGCCACTTTGTTCCAGAAGGCCTGTCTGTGAACCGGATTTCGAATTGAGTCGCAACAATCATCTGATTGGTGTCGATGGCAATGTGCAGGGGCACTATATCTTCCTGCAGACCGGGATGAACGAAAGAGATTAAGAGATCATCCCGGGACATCAATCTCACGGGGGGTGATGATGGTGCGGTGTACATCATTAATTCCAGGTCCGCAGAAAAATATTTTTTGAGATTCGTTACGGTTTCGAGATCCCCCTGACTTATGCATACATCTTCAAAGTAGGCATCAAACCATCTCTTGATACTATCGTATGTCCATTCCATTGAATTCTTCCCGTCGAAATTTCAATTAATATACCATCAAATAAATAATGCTTGCTTGTATAATCTCTACAGGCAAGGATGATGTTCGAACATTTCAATTCCTCAGGAAACAATAACCGAAGTGAACTGTTTTAAGGGAGGTATGTTGCTATGACGGCTGAAAACCTCAGGGCGGAACTGGTGGTTGTCGGTGGCGGTGGAGCCGGTTTGGCCGCTGCGCTGTCTGCTGCCGAAAATGGATGCAGGAGCATCATTGTACTGGAAAAGGCCGGTTCAGCAGCCGGTAGCACTGCTATGGCTCATGACATTTTTGGCGCTGAAAGCCCGGTCCAGAAGAGGCTGGGGATTGATGCCCCCAAGGACGAACTCTTCAAGACGGCTATGGAATGGGCGCACTGGACGAAGATTAATCCGAGGATAGTGCGAGTTTTTATCGATAAATCCGGCGATACAATCGGATGGCTGGAAAATATGGGATTGCAGTTTGAACTTATCCAATACTATCCCAACCAGGTACCGCTGGTACGGCATTCAGTGAAAGGGCATGGCAATGCTTTGATGAAAGCCCTGAGAGAAAATTGCCGGGATAAGGGTGTGCAAATTCTTACTCGTACGTCCGGTAAGAAATTATTGCGAGATAAAAATGGTGGAATTACCGGAGTCATTGCCGAAGCCCGGGACGGGGACCTTAGCATTTACGGTGAATCTGCACGGGCCCTTTCTCAAACCCAAAACGGATTCCCATGCAATGAAAATGGACGCCGGAGGGATTGGAGGATCGCCGATAAGGATTACATTATGGTTTCTTGCCTGGGAACCGGAAATGCTCTGGGTGAATAAGAACGGAGTGAGGTTTATTGATGAAGGCTATCAACTCGCTTTCTTTGCCTTCGGAAATGCCGTTGCCCTGCAGCCTGACGGCATCACCTATACACTTTTCGACAGCAGCACACTACGGAAGATTGAAAAGGAGGGACTGATCAGACCCGGCGCCGCATCCCGCGCAAACTGGCTTCCTGTATCGGCGGCGACTCCACTGCCCGGATTGGAGAGAGAGGTAAAAAAACAGGCGGATAAAGGTGATTTGAAAATATCCGATTCCTGGGATGAGATTGCAGGTTGGATGGGGGCGCAACCGGCTGTCCTGAAGGCTACAGTAGAGGAATATAATTCTTCCTGCGACGACAAGCATGATGCTCTTTTTGCAAAAGACCGGAAGTATCTGCTCCCCCTGAGAACTCCGCCGTACTACGTCGTCAGAGGTCATCTGGGTTTGTGTGACGCGTACGGTGGTGTAAAAATAAATGAAAAAATGGAAGCCCTGGATAACGAGGATAACCCGATTCCGGGTCTTTACGCTGCCGGCTCCACTGCCGGTTGCTGGGAATCGGAGAGCTACTGTTATCGGCTTACGGGACACCTGGTCGGTTTTGCGC
>JARRLM010000605.1:0-3084 GCA_037386985.1 Acidobacteriota bacterium
GAGGAGAACAGAATGCCGGGAAGCATGGACGCCCCGCCTGTCAACGAAGAGGAATGGGAAATCGACGGCACCGAGGAGAACAGATTGCCGGGAAGCATGGACGCCCCACCTGTCAACGAAGAGGAATGGGAAATTTACGTTCCAGCAGACAATAAAATAGAGGAGCTGGGGAAACCGAACGAATAATCCCCGGCGATTATTTTTGTTTGTAAAACAAAGAGATCGAATCCACTACGTATTTTTTCTGCTCATCCGAAAGTTCCGGATAGATTGGCAGGGCTAATGTTTCCCTCGACGCCGCGTGAGAACATGGCAGATGCTCCCCGCGATAACCCAGATATCTGAAACATTCCTGTTCGTCCAAAGACAGCGGATAGTAAATCTGGGTATCCACGCCTCTGTTCTTTAAAAACACCATCAGTTCATCACGACGACGGCACCGAATGACGTATTGATGAAAGATATGGGATCGATCCGGAAGAAGAACCGGAGGATCTACGAATTCGGAAAGGCTTTCATTATCAAAATAATACCCGTAGTCGGCTGCATTCCGGCGACGCGCCTGGGACCAGCCCTCAAGATAGGGTAATTTGATCCTTAAAACAGCTGCTTGGATTTCATCCAGACGGCTGTTGAATCCAACAATCGAATGGTGGTACCTGTTGTTTTCCCCATGAGTCCTGAGCAGACGAATCCGATCCGCCAGTTGATCATCCGAAGTCAGTATCATGCCTCCGTCGCCGGCGCCCCCCAGGTTTTTGGAAGGGAAAAAGCTAAAGCACCCTGTTTTCCCTACAGCGCCGGCATAACGTCCTTTGTAAATTGCGCCCAAAGCCTGACAGGCATCTTCCACAACCGGAAGGCTATACCGGTCGGCTATCTCAGCGATCGGGTCCAAATCCGAACATTGACCGAATAAATGCACAGGCAATATCGCCTTTACGACTGTATCGGATCCTGTATGAACCAGCTGATTGTCGCTCGGACGGACTGTACATTCTCTGTTCAGAAATGCGGCCAGCTTCTCCGGATCCATTCCAAAACTGCGCGCTTCGATATCGATAAAAACCGGTCTTGCCCCCAGATTCACAATGGCTCCGGCCGTCGCAAAAAAAGTATAGGGAACCGTTACTACAGAATCTCCAGGCCCCACGCCCAGCGCCTTCAGGGACAGCAGAAGAGCGTCCGTTCCGGATGCCACACCCAGAGCAAACGGCACACCGCACAATTGCGCAATTTCCTTTTCCAGCGAGAGGACCTGATCACCCATAACAAAGCGCTGGCTCTCCATCACCTCAGCCACTGCCGTATTGACCTTATCTTTTATAGTTGCGTATTGCGCTCTTAGATCCAGCAACGGTACTTTCATGCACTTTCTCCATGAGCAGTCATAAACCGCCTCCGGAAACTGCGAGTCATGACTGTTGGATTTCCAGTTTTGTTTTAAAATGGTCGATGGTCCGGTTCAGACCCTCTTCCAAGCCGATTTCGGGACACCAATCCAGTAGGCTCCCAGCAAGCGATATGTCGGGCCGACGGACCTTGGGATCGTCTTCAGGAAGCTTTTCAAATACAATATTGCTGGAGGAACCGGTAAGTTCAATTATTTTGCGGGCAATCTCCAGCACTGTCAGTTCCTCAGGATTCCCGATGTTCACGGGTTGATGAATATCCTCTGTGTCGGGCGCTAATAATAATCGGACCAATCCTTCAACCTCATCCTCCACAAAACAGAAACTGCGCGTCTGATCTCCCTTTCCGAAGACGGTCAAAGGTTCTCCTCTCAGCGCCTGAACGATAAAAGTTGAAACAACGCGTCCGTCGTTTGGGCGCATGCGCGGACCATACGTAACGCCTCTCAAACCTATTGGATTCACATTGCCCCAGTATGTCTCCGGTTGGGGATTGACCAGTGGATCCCCGTAAGTCTCAGACGTACTTGCCATGAGAAAACGTGCCTGTTTATACTTTGCCAATCCTATGGATTTATGAGTTCCGAGCGCACCCACTTTTAAGGTCTGAATCGGCAGTTCCAGATAATCCCGCGGGCTTGCAGGAGAGGCAAAATGCATGACAGCATCTACAGGGGAAGCGATATATATATATTCCGTAACATCATGCTTATAAAATCGAAAACGTTCATGCCCCATCAGGTGGGAAATATTATCCACGCTTCCTGTTAAAAGGTTATCGAGACAGATAACTTCATGCCCCGCGTTCAAAACGTGATCGCACAAATGACTTCCGAGAAATCCCGCACCGCCTGTAACAACAATCCGCATACTTCACTCCATTTCATCCCGATTTTCCCAAAACACAGGGTCCTAGGACCCCGGCAGAGCCGGAGGCTTGATTCTATGAGCCGCTCGATGTTGCACGAACACCATTATCGGGATCGGTATCGGGATCGCAGTCGGTTTCGATATCGACCCCGATTCCGATCCGTTCCCCGTTTCCCGTTGAGATAATAGTATCCTCCGGTAGAGCCGGGGGATCTAGGTTTCGGCGACCGCGATGCCGCGATCACTGATGCCCCGAATCCAATAATCGGGTGAATTTACAAAATTGAGGAATATCACAACGAAACTGAGAGCTGCCTGCAGCATTAAACCCTTGTCCCGATAGAGCGTGTCCAGGTGTGCATCCCGTACATGAGAATCCACATGATCGAACCGCTTCATAAATAGTCCGTCCAGGGTGTATTGGCTGCTCGGGGATGTAATCCGCATCATTCCTCCTTCCTGAGCATAGCCAAGAACATCCATCAGCAATTCCCTCTGCCGTTCGGTACCGGTAACATGGTATGCCATGATATGCAGCGTAATTCTTTGCGCTTCGTACATGCTCGCCAGCGCAAGCGCTTCAAAAAGCCTTCGCGCGGTCGGATCTTCAACCGCCAGATGCTTTTCCCGGATCATGGATAGTAAAACCGCATTCTTAAACAGCTGGTACAAACGCTGGGCGCCGTTGAGAGGGGGCGTTACAGGATGCTCGCACCCGGGATCGTAACCGGATCCGGATGACAGAAACAGTATCTGAAAAATCACCCTGAAGAAATCCACATCCCGGAGCGAATCTTCAACC
>JARRLM010000606.1:0-2715 GCA_037386985.1 Acidobacteriota bacterium
ATAGCACGAGCTGTGTATAGGGCAAAATTTGGTGATTTTAGTATACTACAGCTCTTCAAATAATTCTATCGGATTTTAAAACCTATTTCCTTATATAAAGATTATTACCTTCCCCCATTTTTATCCAAAATCATCAGTTCCCAAATTTTCTCGATAAATCTTTTCCCACCTTACCAGCCGGTGTCAGTGCAGCAGACCTCCGGCAGCTAAAAATGAGGGCTGTAAAAAATACGGCCTAAACTTTAGCAAAATCACGCCGATAAGTAGACATCAAGCAAAAAAGGTTGACGTTATGAGATGGAATCAATGGACCGGATTCTTGCTTTTATGTCTTTTCTTCGGCGCATCTTTGGGCGTATGGGTTGTCCCGGAGTGCAGATCTGAAGAGCTCTCCACCCTGAATGACCCGTCAGATTCTTATAATAATGTCACCGGTGAACGGGAATTACTGGCAATTCTCAACCAGGAAAGAATCCGCCACGGACTCTCCCCGCTGGAAGCGGATGAAACTCTTTCGCGCATTGCACGGGATCATTCCCATGACATGGCCCGACAAGGATTCCTCAGCCACGATCTACCCTCGGGGAACCTGCAAATCCGTTTAAATAATGCAGGCTATTTGTATGAAGCTGCCAGGGAAAACCTTGCAAGCGCCCGAACGGTAGTCAAGGCCCATAACGCTCTGTTGAAAAGCCCTTCTCACAAGATAAATATCCTGGCTACGGATGTCACGCGAGTCGGTATCGGAATTGTCCGGTACTCGCATCCCTGCGACGGGTATCTGTACATCACGGAAATTTTTACCGCACCGCGCGAAAAATACGAACCCTCCATGGTACAGAACCTTCTGGAGAATCGCGTCAAAGAAATAAGGCAGAGTGGTGGCGGTGAAATGGATCCGGATCCCGGTGAAATGGATCCGGATCCTCTGCTCGATGAATTAGCGTCCAGTTCACTACGATCCCTCAACGTTCGATACGACAAAACCGAACTGCGGAACCTTCTCGCGGCATCTGCGAGTGAGTGGCAAAAAAATGGCACAGCCGGACTGTCACGGTTGGAGGTGAATGTCCAGTTGCTGCACAACCCGAAAAACCTGAACGTCCCAGCCTCAACTCGTGAAGGCCGGGCTCAGGCATACGGCTCAGCCGTACGCCAGGTAGTGGACGATCAGAACCAGCCCGCTTTCCTCGTCCTGACTCTACTTGGAATCATGCGTTAGTCCCGCCATTTCCCCCCTTCATCACAATTATCTCAGCCGCCAAATTAAAAAGGCGGATTAAGCCCGCATTTCTCACAAGATCCCAGACGCTTCGCTTAACTAGTTTCTGTCGCGGAATTCATGCTATCATATTTCTTAACTCCGAGAATCCTTGGATTGCGCAAGCTTCGCTTGCGGGCCGCACTCCAAGTTGAATATTTGAGGTGTGAGAAATGCGGGTGAATACAGCTATAATGTTCAGCAGCCCGTGGTAACAGTACAACAGGTTCTATTGTGCTTTTACCACGGGCTGCCAGGATCGATGTCAAGGCGACACTAAAAAACAGAGAAGGAATATCCATGAGCTTGAACGAACCACCGGCCTTGAAGCAGAACAACATAGAGGAATTGAAGGCGAAGCTGAACGAGTTTGTCGATCAATACTCTATTGCAAAATTTGATGGTGAAGACATTTTCGAACTCATTGAGGATGGCGAAAGCATTGACTGGATTGTGGATCAGCTGAAGGGCGATAATCCGGAAATCGCTGCCGAACAGATTGCGGCGCTGTTGGCAGGCATTAAGGCCCTGGTCAACCCTGAAAAGGAACTTACATATACAGAAGCGGAATCCGTGGATGGCGAAGCTGCGGCCGGAACCACGGATGAATCAGATATGCCCGATCTCGCCCGAATGGATTTATCACAACTTTCCGATTCGTTGCCGCCGGGCATGGAACTTCCTGCCGGATTGGATGTCAACCAGCTCAAGGACCTGATGGAATCGCCCCAGGCCAGGATCATGTCCGATTTCCTCCTTTTCTGCCGGGAAAAAGGCGTTCCGGTGAATGAAAGCACCCTGGAGGATCCACGGACGCAGGATCTGCAGAAGGAATGGAAATCCACTCCACGCGATGTTTTTGACGGCAAAACACCGGCCGAAATGCTGGAAGACAACCCCGGGCTGATGCCGGCAAAAGTGGAAACCTACCGCCGCGAAGAACCCCGAATCGGCAGGAACGATCCCTGTCCCTGCGGCAGCGGGAAAAAGTACAAAAAATGCTGCGGCCGTGCATGAACAAGTCATAGGATCTCCGGCAGAGCCGGAGGCTTAACCCGCATTTCTCACAGCTCAAATATTCACCAAGGTTCTTGTTGAATATTTGAGCCGGTTTTATATGTGAGTCGCTCAAAGCGGCACGAACAGCGTTATCGGTATCGTGGTCGCAGTCGGTTTCGATATCGACAGCGATACCGATTCCGGATGTACATGTCTTTTAAACAACGATAAAGACCTGACCTTGTAAGTCGAACACACGCGAGATCATTCCCTGTAGACTCTCGGGTCTTTCAGACCTTTGCTGCCTCCCAGGCAGAGCCAGGGGTTAATTTTCTCGAAGGATTTCAAGCGGCTTGTGCCTCAATACACCGCGTCCGGCCAGCCATCCCGTAACCGCAGTCAGGAGTGCCGTAATCACCGCCCCCGAAAGCAGTGGCATCCACTGGAGATCGAAT
>JARRLM010000607.1:0-3443 GCA_037386985.1 Acidobacteriota bacterium
AAACTCTTCGAACTGAAATATGCAATTCCATTGACAATATGGCTGATGAAGTCTGGAATAAAATACAGGAGGACTTCGATCAAGGGCGCAAATGGACCCAGAAAACTTTTACCGACCTTCAAAAAGTTCTCAACACCGGCAAGGATTACATTCAGGACGGAATTGACAAAATCCGAAGCTGACAATAGATGAAAAAACGTTCGTTTTGAATAGAAACGCACCGACGGGAAAAAGAACCTGTCAGTCTGATACACTTTCTATTTTTATCCTGATAAAAGAAATTGCAGATGGAAGAGTATGGGCAATGTAGTCGTAGGGGTTATGGGGCCCGGGGAAACCGCTGCCGATGAAGAAATGCACACAGCATATGATTTGGGAAAATTAATCGCGCAGCGGGGCTGGATACTGCTCACGGGCGGACGAAATTGCGGTGTTATGAATGCAGCCGGTCAGGGCGCCAAAGCTGCCGACGGGACCGTAGTAGGCATTCTCCCTGGAGCGGATACCGGGGAAATGTCCGACAGTGTCGATATTCCCATAGTCACAGGAATGCTCGACGCCCGGAACAGCATCAACGTTCTATCATGCCGTATATTATTTTTTGTGGGAATGAATCCCGGAACCGCTTCTGAACTGGCTCTGGCTGTGAAATACGGCAAACCTGCCATACTTGTTGCTCAAAAAGTGAACTTGGCCCGGATATTTCAGTCCGGAAGTTTTAAGGATATATATTTTTCGGAAGATGTGTTGTCTGCTGTGAGAATCGCCGATACGTTTATTGAAATATGAGGAGATCCGTGTATATTTAATCGTTGTTAACATTATTATTATCTATAATATATCGTGGGCTGTCCCTGAAATGTTTTCTTGATTTGGTATTGCATTGAGATTATTGTAATAACTTATGGACTGGTGCGAGCCGAAAGATCTCAGAGATTGGTTCAATAGATTCTTCTCCCTGAGAAGCCTGACGTTCATCTTGATTGTTCTGTTTCTTGCAGTTTTTGAATTCCGGTTTGACTGGATGGAAAAAGCCCTGGGCTCCTATCTGTCCACGACGAACGGGAAGCGGCCGGAAACCGGTGAAATCTGGGAAACGGACCATGAAACGCAACAAGCTCTGAACTCGTTGAATGAAAAAACGGCAGACAGTGAAGCCCTGCAGAGATCCGCCCGGGGCGCTGTCGATCTGTCCGACATCATTTCACTTATTGCGGACAACCAGGATGTACCCATTTCGCCCGACCATTTCATTTCTATGTACCAGAGGCTCTCTCCCAGTATTCGTGCACGAATAATATCGCCCTCAGAGCTGTTAAAACTGCGGGGAGAAAATCAATGGGAGCGCACGATAATTCGGAAATTCGGGAACCAGCTCAGCATATATCTGATCAACCAGAACCGGGTACTGCGCGAAATTGTCGTTGCCGACAGCACCCTGGTGCAAATTCAACGCCGTCAGGTAATCATTGAGGGATCGTTAGAGGAATGGGGCGCGACACCGGATAGAATCTACCCTGCAGATCGTTTCTTTTCCGCCCTCAGCACTCTCACCGAAGACATGCAATCTGAAATTCTGGCCCAATCCGAGCCGATTCTCTTTGCGAACGGCCGCCCGGTCCGTGTAGGCTTTTCGTCCCAACTCCAGACAGCATGGGTGGATATCGGTTTTGAAATCGCAGACGGCACACTAAGACGGAGCAATGAATCGCCATGCCGGGCTCATCCGCCGTATTCGAATGTTATTCTATATTATTCTCGGACTGTCGGCGCTTGCCGTCTTTACAGCCATCATCTCTTTCTTTGTCTTGCTGAATGAGTTGCCGCGCGTCCCCGACCCCCTGAGCCGAATTATTGAAAGACCGCCCACTGAGATTTGTGCAGCAACCGGTGAACGCGTCCTGGTACTGGGGGGGCGCGAAGCGGTTCCGCTTGACAGGATCTCCCCCCGGTTTATCGAGGCGGTTGTCGCTGTAGAGGATCACCGTTTCTGGAGTCATCATGGTGTCGACAAAATCCGACTGACTAAAGCCTTTCTGGACGGATTGAAGCCCGGGAAGGGTATACGGGGCACATCCACCATCACACAACAGCTGGCCAAAAACCTCTTCTTCAGTCTTGACCGCTCGCCCAAACGCAAGTTTCTGGAGATACTTGTCTCTTTCCAGATCGAATCAAAATATTCAAAGGAAGATATCCTTCAGGCATACATCAACAACACATCATTCGGCGTGAACGCCCTTGGGATTGAACAGGCTTCCCGTTCCTTTTTCGGCAAACCGGCTTCCGATTTGACACTGGCGGAAGCGTCGTTGCTGGCCGGCTTGCCCCAGTCGCCCAGCGGATACAATCCCTACCGGCATATGGACCGGGCGAAGAATCGCCAGCGTGATGTACTGGGACGCATGGTTGCTGTAGGCTATATTACCCGCCAGGAAGCTGATGAAGCCTTTAAAACATCACTGGTTCTTCGCCCGAGACAGGCAACAGGAGGCGGCAGCTATTTCCTGGATAAAGTGGTTCGGGATCTTGAGGAACGCTACGGTCCCGAAGTCGTCTACAATGGAGGACTCCGGGTAACCACCACTCTGGACATACAGCTGCAACAATGGGCAACAGAAGCCGTACAAAAAGGCGCTGCCCGGCTTGACGAAGAAATCGGGTCATCACAAACAGAAGATACGACCGGTGAACCTGCGCCGCAGGTTGCTCTCGCCGCGATTGACGTCAAAACGGGAGCGATCAAAGCCGTCGTCGGTGGCAGGGATTATTTTACAAGCGAATACAACCGAGCCATCCAGAATAACCGCCAACCGGGATCCGGATTTAAACCTTTTTTATATTACACGGCTCTCGACTCCCTCGAACTAACACCGGCGACCGTTCTTGAAGATAAAAAAGTCACCATTCCCATTATAGGAGCGGATGACTGGACGCCCGACAATTTCGGCAAAGAGTTCTCGGGACCGTTAATTCTGAAACGCGCTTTAATGAATTCGGTGAACTCTATAGCGGCCCAGCTCGTCGAACAACTGGGACCGGATCAGGTCATCGCAACCGCCCAAAGGTGCGGCATTACAAGTCCGCTGGCTCCCGTCTACTCAATCGCTCTGGGCACATCGGGAGTCAGTCCGCTGGAAATGGCTTCAGCGTTCAGCGTCTTCGCATCGGGTGGCGTGCGGCAGGAACCATTCTGGATCTGGCACGTCGAAGACGTCTATGGCCGGGCACTGGAGGAACATATCGTCGGCGGAGAGAGTAAGCTGGACCCGGAAACAGTGTTTCAACTCGTCGATATGATGCGGGGAGTCGTGGATCAGGGAACGGCCTCGGTAATCCGCAACATGGGATTCGCTCTTCCGGCGGCAGGCAAAACCGGCACCACCGATGAATATAAAGATGCCTGGTTCACCGGTTTTACCCCAAGTTTGAGCGTAAGCGTC
>JARRLM010000608.1:0-3776 GCA_037386985.1 Acidobacteriota bacterium
CGCCGGAGAAGGTGAGATACGCCCGAATTCCTTATTCTGTAAACGACTCTCCTGAAAATTCGAAGCTGGCGGAGGAAACGACCCGGAAGTCGATCGTTCTGCTCAAGAACGAAAACGGCGCGCTTCCTCTCGGCAAGGATATTGGGACTATTGCCGTGATCGGCCCCAACGCCGATGATGTAGAAGTGCTGCTGGGAAACTATAATGGTACGCCGTCCAGTCCGGTGACGCCTCTTGCCGGGATCCGGAATAAAGTCGGTGCGTCCACTGAGGTGATTTATGCCCGGGGCTGTGATATTGCCGAGGGCGTTGTGTCCTACGAACCCGTACCCGATGCGGCTCTCTGGACTGCGGTGGAAGGTAGGCGCCGGAACGGTGTTTCTGTAGAATATTTCGATAACCTCGATTTAGAAGGGGAACCCGTCCGGAAGTCGATCCTTTTCAATATCAAGGCACATTGGGGTAATGATGCGCCCTTTGACGAACTGACCGACAACCAGTTTTCGGTCCGGTGGTCCGGGGAAATTACCGTTCCCGAAACAGGCGAGTATTCGTTTCGGACAGCCGGCCGCTTCGGCCGGCTGGTTCTGAACGGGGAACCTCTCGGTGGAAGATTCGGCAGGGGGCCGCAGTCTGTTTCTCTGGAGGCCGGTGAATCGTATCCGATCACGGTTGAAATCGCCGACCGTTCCGGTGCAATGAATTTCGAACTGCAGTGGGCCATGCAGGGCAGGGACCATACCGCAGAGGCCGTTTCCGCCGCCCGAAAAGCGGATGTGGCGCTGATGTTTCTGGGCCTTTCTCCCCGTCTAGAGGGTGAGGAAATGCGGGTTCAGGTCGAAGGTTTCTCCGGCGGCGACCGTGACTCGATCGATCTGCCTCAGGGCCAGGAGCAACTTATGAAAGCCGTGGCGGCGACAGGCACTCCTGCGGTACTCGTTCTCCTTAACGGCAGTGCAGTCGCTGTCACCTGGGCCGATGAGAATATTCCCGCGATTGTCGAGGCCTGGTACCCGGGCCAGGCGGCCGGAACAGCCATCGCCGATGTGCTCTTCATCGAATAGTCCTCGAACGGCGGCATCCCGTCCAGTGACTTGTAGAAGGTAACGGGAAGCCTCCCTGCAGGACTGTAGTCGCCGAAGAGCACATCGGCGAGTTCGAGGACTATTCGATGAAGGAGCGCACCTATAAGTACTTCACGGGAGATCCGCTCTACCCGTTCGGGCACGGCCTCAGCTATACCACATTTTCTTACAGCAACCTGGATGTTCCCCGGTCTGTGAAAGCGGGCAAACCGGTTCCGGTCTCTGTTACTGTAACGAATTCCGGGAAACGCGCAGGAGAAGAGGTCGTCCAGCTGTATATCACCGACCGTGACGCCTCGGTTCCGGTTCCGATCCGCAAGCTGGTCGGATTCAGGCGGATCAGTCTGGACGCGGGTGAATCGCAGAATGTCTCCTTTGAAGTCGATTCCCGTGAACTTTCCCTGATCACGGACGATACGCGTCGCGTGATTGAACCTGGAGTATTCGACCTGTCGGTGGGAGGTAAACAGCCCGGTTTTTCCGGCACCGCCGACTCGGAGACGACAGAGACTGTGACCGGTCAGTTCACGGTCACAGGCGACCCGCTTGAGCTTGAGCTCTAGGCTGCAGTTCTTACATATGGCTGTAAGATACCTGTTTCTACACAAATTTATTTTTGATTTGACGCGGATTGCACAACACGAACTTCAGCAGCGTGAATTCAGGCCGCTCTTCTGGTAGAATGCACGCTCAATAGATACAGTGGAGGTAAAGAATGATGTTACAGCGTTTGATAGCAGGAAAAGTATGGTTTAGAGCAGGTATTGTGTTTGCTGTTCTGTTGGTGGTGTCGTTCACCGTTGCATGCTCGCAACCGGAAGCCCAGCCGGAAGCGCAACCCGAAGAGCAGTCTCAGGTTGAAAAGAACAAGGAAACCGCGGTTGCCTTTTTAACTATGATCTTTAACGATCACAAAGTCGCCGAAGCTTTATGCCGCTTCCGGTGCAGAAGCGGCAATCGGTTTTCTAGGGCCGTATTTCGAGGCGAATCCAGAAGCCGGTACGGAAATCAAGCGGGTGATCGCCGAAGGGGATCTGGTGGCAATTCACAATAATCCCAAAATGAATCCGAACGAGCTGGGGAGTGCCGTCGTCGATATTTTTCGTCTCGAAAATGGTAAAGTTGTCGAACATTGGGATGTTGTCCATGCTGTACCCGAATCATCGGCCAACGAAAATACAATGTTCTGAAAATCAGAAAATTTATGGGGACAGGCGGTATAATTTTCGAGCCTGCCCCCTTTTTCCCTCATGCTTGTACAAACCGGCTCTATCCTCTGAATATTCACGAAAAATAAGGCTGATTTCTTCTCTCCAGGAATAATCCTTACCCTCTATCCTGAACGGTACTTTCAGTGTCTAGCCCGCATTTCTCACCGATTAGAGAGTGGCGAGAAAAAATCACTGATAAATTTGCGTTGACCGTCGAGAATTTGGGAAAAGTGTAATTTTAGCTTGATATCACATGTCCTAAAACGTCTGATGATTGCCGTATCTGCTGAATACGCAAGATTTATCCATTTTCAGGCACGCTTCGCCATCATCTCAGCGTTATCTGACTGATAATGCCTCTATTTTAGCTTGGTGGACTGAAACCCTGAAGATTCCTGAAGACTCGTTGAAAGATCTCCAGATATGGATACCCGCTTGCCAATGATACCCAGACTTTCCGTACACTGATTCTTACCTGGGCGCCTATTTTGAGAAGCTTCAATCGAATGGTGTTGCATTGAGCCGTTGCCATTTTTGTGTCCTTCAATCCAAGGCGTCTCAATGCCTGCATTAACATATAGGCTGCTGAAGAAAAATAGAGGCGAATCTGATTTGCCCTCATTTTGCTTGCACTGGTACGGTCGGCATACAACCACAGCTGCTGTTCTTTAATACGGTTTTCCATGTCGCCACGCGCGCAATACAACTTTTCATATATAGTAACGGCATCCATTGTATTCTTCTTGATGGACGTAACGACAAATCGTGGATTACTTCCTTTATCGAGATATTCTGCTTTTCCTATAACCCGACGCTTTCGGCTCCAGGTCTCCAACGTTTCGTAACGAAAATCTTTGTAAACACGCGCTGCTTTTCTTGTTTGCTCATAAGCCTGTTTGGCTCGTTGAAGTTCCTCCTCAATGATTGCTTTCAATCGTTCATTTTTTGCCAGTCCTAAAATAAATCCGATTTGATTGTCTTCACACCAGCGCATGATTTTTTCACGACAGAATCCGGAATCCCCGCGTACGATGATCTTAACATCAGGCCATGCCGAACGGATCTGTTCAACGATTCGCACCAGTTCTTCCACCGTACCTTCTGCCGCATCTATATTGCTTGGGCGCAGCCGGGCACAAAGCAGAAATTCGCCACAAAAGATATATAAAGGAAGGTAACAGTAGTTCATGTAGTAGCCGTGAAAAAATCTGCCCTCCTGGTTTCCATATAGCGGATCATCGGTCGCATCCACATCCAGGATGATTTCTTTGGGCGCCTCGGAGTGTGCTTGTAAAAACACGTCGACAAACGTGCGGTCTATTTGCTCTGGATTCATTATGATTTTCTTATACCGCTTCTCTTCTGATGTCGGGTCTTTAGGAGTAAGTTCAAGACGGTTCAGAGTGCTCTTGCCCGCCATGGCTTTCCCCCTGTCTTTCTTCCGCAAGCGGGTTTCACCCTCCGGATCACTTTTACCTAC
>JARRLM010000609.1:0-3074 GCA_037386985.1 Acidobacteriota bacterium
CCGAACTCACGGGCTCGCAGAAGCCCTGCAGCCTCGGGAACGTTGCTGATTACGCAACAGATTGTCGCATTCAGATCGCCCTTTTGTATCGCTTCATGAATGGCAAGAAAATTTGATCCGCGACCGGAGAGCAATATGGCGAGCCGTCTATTATTCATCTTTCCCCTATTCGTTTTGACCGGTTTTTAAACAGTACGTCAGGATCACTGATCTTTAACCTCGGCTTCGGAAAAAGGCGGGTCCTCCGCTTCTTTAAAAAGTTTGCGCTGTTTGTCCTCGAAAATCACATCCGTCGGGTAGTTGTCCGAAAAACAAGCCGAACAGTACTGGTTCTTGTTCCCTAACGACTTCATTAGATTTTCAATACTCATATAACCGAGTGAATCCGCTCCAAGGAATTCGCATATCTCATCTACCGTTTTCGAAGAGGCGATCAACTCGCGACGGGTAGGAATGTCGATGCCGTAATAACAGGGCGCGATCAGGGGCGGAGCCGTTATCCGTACATGGACCTCACGCACCCCGGTTGCCCGGATAATCTGCACTATTTTTTTACTCGTGGTCCCGCGCACAATGGAATCATCTACAAGGATTACACGCCTTCCCTGCAAGATTTCACGAACCGGATTAAGCTTAATCTTCACGCCAAAATTTCGGATAGCCTGTTTAGGCTCAATAAATGTACGCCCGATATAGTGGTTCCGGATTAGTCCGAATTCCAGTGGAAGCCCGCTTTCCTGAGCATACCCGATAGCGGCTGATACACCCGAATCCGGAACCGGAACAACAACATCCGCAGCTACTGGATGTTCGCGAGCCAGGTTTCTCCCCATTTCATGGCGGCTTGTATTCACAGTTCGGCCAAACACAAGACTGTCAGGACGGCTGAAATAAATATGCTCGAAAATGCAAAAGGAGGGCTTCTCTTTCGGTAACGGAAATTGGGACTCCAGGCTGTTCCCTTCTATCAAAGCAACTTCTCCCGGTTCGATTTCCCGTATGTATTTCGCATTGATCAGATCCAGGGCGCAGGTTTCTGAAGTCACGACATACGATTCTTTAATTCTCCCTAGGACCAGGGGACGGAAACCATGGGGATCCCTTGCCGCCAAAATGTATTCCGGTGTCATCAGAACCATGGAATAGGCTCCCTGTATCATCCGTAGAGCCTCTACAAAAGCTTCCTGTAGCGTGCGTCGCCTTGATCGAGAGATAAGATGCAAAACCACTTCACTGTCGCTGGTTGAATGAAAAATAGCGCCATCGCGTTCCAGCTCATGCCTAAGTTGTGTTGCGTTGGTCAAATTACCGTTATGGGCAAGCGCGATCTGTCCTCTCCAGCAATCGATCAGTATCGGTTGCGCGTTCCAGGAAGCGCTCTCTCCTGAAGTCGAATATCTGACATGTCCCAGAGCTGAATCACCCGGAAGCCTTTCCAACCGGTCCTGGCTAAAAAGATCGGCGACATACCCCATCCCTCTTTCGAGGTGCAGCTTCTTCCGATCCGAAGTGACAATTCCGGCGGATTCCTGCCCCCGATGCTGAAGCGCGTAGAGTCCGAGATACGCGATCCTTGCCGCTTCCGGATGGTTAACAATACTAAAAATACCGCACTCTTCTCCCAGCTTATCTAAAGATTCCATTTCAATATAATTTCCAGGTATGTTTTAAAGTATCTGTTTTCAATCTTTTGCACGTTGTCAGTTGGAACTGCAAATCCATCCAGCCACAGAAACAAGAAGAATGAGATTGAATGCCGCGGGCTAGGAATCCGTTCCGGTCCGCAGAACTAGTATTATACACGTCGCGGCAGCATATATTCATCATACGATCATCGCTGTTTCGATCTCGTCATACTTTTCAGCAGGAACATTCCCTTTCATCCTTTGTCATTGCCGGAATATATAAAATTGAAGAGGAACAGGGACAGGCGTCCCGGATATGTGCCGGTGGCATCGGAGCAGAACTTATAGGTGCCCGCCTTCATTTTTCTTCGCATGAGACACACCTTGATATACCATAGGATTGTTTTCATATATGGCTAACAGAAACAGGGAGCATGCAGATGGCAGATAAAGATGATATGAGCGATGCAAAAAATTTTCATGTAAATATTCCGGCAAAGAAGGAGCCTTTTTTTCTTAAAGGATCTCACGCATTAGACTGGGGGATGCAAAACCGCCTGGCCAGAATATTCTATCCACCATCGGGCAGAACCGTAATGCTTGCAATTGACCACGGTTACTTTCAGGGACCGACGACGGGCCTAGAGAGGGTGGATATCCAGATCGTTCCGTTGCTGCCTTTTGCTGATGCACTCATGCTCACCCGCGGCATGCTTCGTTCTACAATTCCATCATCGGCGCCCAGAGGGACCGTCCTGCGTGCCAGCGGTGGCCCCAGCATTTTAAAGGAACTTTCAAACGAGCAGATTGCCATTGATGTGGAAGATGCAATACGACTGAATGCCGCAGCATTGGCGGTGCAGGTTTTTATCGGAGGAGAATTCGAAACTCAATCCATACACAATCTGACTCGTCTTGTCGACGTCGGCAACCGATACGGCATTCCGGTTTTGGGCGTCACAGCAGTCGGCAAGGACATGACACGCGATGCCCGGTATTTCCGCCTGGCATGCAGAATGTGCGCCGAATTGGGAGCGCATTTTATTAAAACATATTATGTCGCGGAGGACTTTGAAACCGTCACCGCATCCTGCCCTGTTCCCATTGTGATGGCAGGAGGGAAAAAACTGCCGGAACCGGATGCGTTGACCATGGCGTACAGAGCGGTGCAGGAAGGAGCCGCCGGAGTGGACATGGGAAGAAATATTTTCCAATCGGATGCCCCTGAGGCCATGCTTCAAGCCGTACGGAAGGTAGTGCACGAGAACGTGAAACCGGATGAAGCATTCAAAATATTCAAGGAACTGAAAAACAGGCCGTAATACCTTCAAACGTTTTATGTATGTGACTTTCAGGCTTACGCCTGTGATGGGAGCGGCATGAAGAATCGCTGGTCGGACAACAAGGCAGCCCAATTCATAAAAAAATTTAGAAAAGTGTGCGGTCAGG
>JARRLM010000610.1:0-4969 GCA_037386985.1 Acidobacteriota bacterium
GCTGTGTCAGAGCCGAGACTGCCGCGGAACACGACCTGGCGTCGATGGAACCGTCCACGAGCAGGCTGCAGAAGTGCCACAGATGCCCTGCCGGCCAGGAATGGAAACCTTTCGCATAGTCGAAAAGGCCTTGAGCATCGCCCCGTTGCAGGTGATCCATCACCAGTTGTTTCATCTCCTCGGGAGCACTGGCCTCTTCGCCATCCTCCGGTACAACGTCGCACCGCTCCTTTCCGGAATCGAGGGTAACGGGACGGCCGAACTTGTCCGTACAGGAAAGCTTTTTATGGCCGTTTCCGTTGGCCTCGACCGTAAATATGAACGCTCCGCCGTCGGTGTGGGATCCTCCCCGGGCATTCCAGTATTTGTCCGCTACAGGACAGAATCGAAGATCTTCCTCGGCAAGACTCCGAAGAGTAGCATCGATCGCCTGCTTTTCCGAACAGATCAAGCCGATCTGGACATCCCCGTTATCGGAAAGTGCAAAAACCTGTGGACGCAGCATGGACGTATCCGTAATGCCCATAAGCTGCACCATTTTCTGGTCGGGCTTGCTTCGTGCGATAATGAAAAACCACGGGCCGTCGGGTGAGGCATGAATATGGGTCGCCTGAATCTGCCGGTAGATCTCCTGCTTGTCCTGCGGCAACTGGTCGAAATCCAACTCTGTGGTAGGCGCAAGGGCTTCAATAATATATTCGAGGGGATACTTGTACACACGATCCCACAGATCGAAAAGCTGAACGGACACTTCAGTGTCGGTCAAAAACTGCTGTCGGATATTTCTCTGGTGCAGGTACTCACTGACGGAGTGATAGTTGGCAAAGTCGCCGTTATGGACCAGGGCCTCGTTGAGACCGACGAAGGGATGCGCTCCACCCGGATGCCAAACCCTGCCCTTGGTGGGATAGCGCTGATGTGCTATCCATGCATGAGCCTTGAAATCCTGTAGTTGGTAATATTGAACATTCTGCTCGGCATACCCGACAATTTTGAAAACGAGAAGATCCCGCCCGTGGGAAAGAACAAAAGCCCGCTGCTTGCCCAGGGATGCATAATACGCGTCATTCAGTCTGTAGGAATTCCTCCAGACAAATTCGTCTTCAAGCTCCCTGGCCTCCATGGACTCCAGTCCGTTTTCACGGGCGAAATTCTTGAGCACATCGGGCTTCACCCGAACCACGTAGCGGTGTACGTCCGGAGGGCACACTTCCAGTCCCGGAATATCCCGGTAATCGTCGATGTGCGGCTGCCGGGTAGACAGGGTTATATCAAAGTACGGCAGTATATAATCACGCTCGAGTTCCGCATGGCAGTCCGGATCCAGCAGTGCGATCTGATACAGGTAGGAGTTGTCCAGTACGTCACGGGGCACGCCTATCTGTTCGGGGATAATACCGACGGCGGCGATTCCACCGCCCTTCCCGTTTCCCCGGTTTTGCCTGTACGGTTCCATTGGCCGGAAGATAACAAAGAAGGTCCGTACGGCCTCGAAGGCTCTGAATCGAGGGCAGTCCCAGTATGCTCAGAACGGAAATCATCTGTTCCCGCCAGGCGTTTTGAAGATTGATCAGCCTTTGGGTTGCCCATTCCAGACTCATTAAATCCCTCAATTCGGGATCTGTGGAGGCAATACCCCGGGGACAACCCCTGCCGCTTTCACAGGTGGAACAGCGAACGCATCCTAGAGCGATCATTTCCGCCGTACCGATGACAACACCGTCCGCTCCCATAGCGATGGCTTTCAGCACATCATGGGCCGTGCGGATTCCACCCGACGCAATCAGCGTGATTTTCTCCCGAATACCTTCCGCCGTAAGGAATTTGTGGACCTTTGGAATGGCAAACTCGATAGGCATCGCGATATTCTTTTTGGCAATATCCGGAGCCGCTCCGGTACCGCCGTAGCTGCCGTCCAGGTGAATTATATGTGCACCGGCATAGTAGCTTCCGACTGCAACCATATCCACATCGGTAGGCGTGGAAACCTTGACGCTCACCAGACAGCGCGGATTCACCTCTTTAATCCAGTCCAGATGCTTCTTGTGATCCTCCACGCTGTATACACTATGGAAGGGAAACGGGCTGAACAGGGCATTGCCCGGAACGGCGCCGCGCATTTGCGCCACATCCGGTGTGTTTTTATCACCCAGAAGGTGGCCTCCCAATCCCGGTTTCGCACCCTGAGCATATTTGAATTCAACGATTCTTACGCGCTGGATGGTTTCTTCCCTGACGCCGAACAGTCCGGTTGCAACCTGAGTAATTACATGATCGTCATACGGCTTGAGCTTGTCCGGATACCCCCCCTCTCCCGTACAGGTAAAACTGTTCCATGCGGTCATCGCACGGGCTTTTGCCACGATTGTATGGATGCTTACGGATCCAAAACTCATCCCACCTCCGTAGACGGGGATATCGATATGGACCCGGGGGCGATTGTCATCCCGGCGATTCAACTCCAGACCGGTATCAATGTCCGCAGGCGTCGACTTCGTTCTTTTTTTCTCAGCTTCAGGAGTGCCCGGCCGTAATCCGGGTTCTTTAATTTCAAATTTGAACCGGATCCTGTCAAAGCCGCCGCCCGATTCCCCATAACGGTATTCCAGGTGGGGTGGAGGTGTTTGGCCGGTCTCAGCCATATGCCATGTGGAAAGAACAAGATCGCTGGACCAACGAGGATCCCCGAGGCATTCCGCATTCGGGTTGAGGCTTACCCTGATGGCATTCTCCGGACACAGGCTCATACAGTCCTGACCCGTTTCCAGGCAAGCAGGACCGATGCATCGATAATCCTGAGGCCGTACCGTATATTTATAGCCTTCAGGCTTCAGATGAACTCCATAGGCGCACACTTCGGCGCAGCGTCCGCAGGCGATACAGGATGCCAACCGGTCGACCTTGAATTTCCCTATGGCATTCCGATATCGATCAGGGACAGGGCGTACTTTTCGCTCAACGTTTTCCTGAGGCCAATCACTATTTCCGAGCCGCTCGGATCCCTTTTTCCCTCGCATTTTATATTCGGCGATAGTTGTCGTCATGCATTCACCCATTGTCGTCATGCATTCATCCGTGTCATAAACATAAAGTTCAGATCGCCAGCGGATCCAATCCAATAACTCCTGCAGGCATCCCCATTATGCGCCTACGTCTTGTAGCGGCACCCGATCCAGATCGCCGAATGCTTCCTTTTCAATATCTTCCATAAAGATCGCCCGCCCTACTTCACCGCGCAACCGTCGCACTTCCCGGATCCCCATGGCTCCCAAAACCTCTATCAACTGACTGTGCCAGGCTCCCATGAGATTGACCATACGCTGGGCTGCATATCTTATATCCCCGACGGCACCGTCAACGGGGCAGGACTGATGCAATTCAGGGGATTCTCGATCGGCTCCATCTATAAGCAGGGAGTGGGTATCCAGGCACACGCGGCAGCCGAGGGATACCAGAAGAGCCGTATCGGCGGCTACAAGATCGGAACCGCAGATAATAGCCTTTGCCATATGTTCCGCAAGCGCGATACCTCCCGAGGTAATTAACGTGACTTCATCCCTGAAACCTTCCTCCACCAAACGGCCATGTATTTCTCGGAGTACGTCCTTAATATGCCGACCCGGCTCCCGGGGTCCGACCCTCTCGCAGCCATGCTGGTCAGCACACAACTGAAAGACCTTGAAGCCCTTTCGCGACAGTTCAACCACGCGGGCGGCTGTATCCGGGCTAAGCGTTAACCGGATCGAAACAATGGCCTGGGGCTTCATTTTCTTGATTTTGGAGGCGGCAGCCTCAGTTTCAGGGCTGTCCTGCAGCTGAACCATGCTGCTGGTTTTTTTGATAAGAGCCTGATGTTTTTGAACATCCTCCCCGTTCAGGAGGGGAACAACGGACGCCAGATCGCTTTCGGGCACTTTTTCAACATCCTCCGCAAACAGCACCGCAACCGTACCAAGATCCCGAGCAGCTTTTGCACGGGCAAGGGCGATGCCTATCTGGGAAACCGGCCATGCAGGAATGTCCAGGATTACGGGGATAGGAATCTCAAGCAGATTCGAGGGTGGAGTGATCATTTTCCCATCGGGTAAGAAATACAAACGCATCGGCTTTGGACCGATGTCCACTGAAGTGGATATGTATTCGCGCCCATGAATACCGTCTCTTGTAGGCCGAACGATTTCGGACATGTCCGTCCAGATGGAATCAAACCCGGGCCCGTGAAAAGGACCGCGATACCCCGCGCCCGAAACGGGAATTTTCCCCATATCGGCCTGAACCCACGAGCTGAAGATTATGTCCGGCTTCCAGTACTCGTCACCCATATTCAGATATTCAGGATTGATCGAAAGATTCAGCAGTCCCTTGGTGCATCCCTGGACGCAGGAAAAGCAAGCCTTGCACTCGTAGAGGGGTTGTCTGGCGGTCAATGGATTCCGGTTGTGTTCCGCTTCGTGTTCATAAACGTCATAATTACAGTGGGGTTTGACGCACTCAGAGCAACGCGCACAGTCCTCCCTGAAATCCACACCACCGAATTTCCCGACACGATGGAACCGTCCCGGTTTTATTTTTGTATGAATATGATAGCGTTCAGGCATTTCTCAATCTCGCTTCAAGATTTTCTCGATATCTCTCACATTTCAAACAGGCGGCACCTTATCCGTCTTTGATTCCCGCGCGTTCCATAATGGCAGACACCACGGGCGCGTACCCCGAACTCAGAATATGAATACCGTGTACGCCGGGTATATGTTTTAATTTCGCCGCGATTTCCGATGCAATCGTCACGCCCTCCTCTTCCGGGTTCGAGGACTGCTCAATCCGGGTGATCAAAGAATCCGATATCGGACCAAAGGTTCCACTTTTCCGGAGTTTTTTGGCTTCGTCCAGCTTTGTAATAGGCATGATAGAGGGAATAATCGTAACACGCTTATCAAATCCGGCGGTCCGTAAAGCATCCATCCATAGC
>JARRLM010000611.1:0-3308 GCA_037386985.1 Acidobacteriota bacterium
CCGTGTTCGGTGATCCATACCCGCGTATATTCAGCTCCTTCAGAGCGGCGATAATACGGTCAAAAACGCCCGTGCCTCTCATGCGGTCGGTTCGATCCTGAAGCGGATTCGGCAATGAAACCACAACTTCAACGCCATGGTTGGCGTAGACATCCAGGTACCGCCTATAAGCATCGTCGAGAATTATCGCTCCGTTGCTTCGAACCAGCACCCTTTTTTGCATGGCGGCAGCTTCATCCAGGAACCACTCGAGATGGGTATGCATTTCCGGTGCTCCACCCGTGATGTCCAGGATAGTGATTCCGGGGTGCGCCGCAGCCCGAAGGCATGCGTTCAAGTTGTCCATGCTCAGTTCTTCGGTCCGGTCAGGGGAGCCTTCGACATGACAATGGCGGCAACAGAGGTTGCAGCGGCGCGTGATGTTTATCTGGAGCACATCGACCGATTGCGCCTTCAACGGATAGGAGGCGCACACTTTCAACTGTTCTATAAAGGAATCGGATGGATCAGTACCATCCATCAATCCATGCTCTTCGTCGAGGCCCATTATATTTCCTTCTTTTTTACAATCTTGCGCATCTGCGTCGCATGGACGAGTGTGTCGCCTGCTACCATTGCAGCGCCCACATGAATCGCCTCCATCATTTCATCGTGACTCACTCCCATAGAAAGGCACTTATTTGTATAGGCATCGATACAATAGGGGCAGTGGCGGACCGTAGCCACAGCCAATGCAATCAGCGATTTCTCACGTTCCGTCAGCTTTCCGGCGGAAGTAGCCGTCGTATAATACTCGAAGAATTTATTACCCTGATCCGGGGCAAATTCTCCAATATTGGGGAAATCCTGAAGATCACTCGTTTCATAGTACTGTGGACTCATAGAAGGGATGTCTCCTTATTGACAATTAAAGATTCAAGATTCAAAGCCTTTTTTGAACAGCAGGTTCGATGCATTGAGTTCACTTTCGAAAGTCCTATCGGGCACGATCGGTTTTTTTGCTGGAGCGGCTGTCGGCAGCACGGTAGAACCGTTCCAGAGCCGGTATGGGGACCTTCCCGTAGAACCCGGCAATCATTGCCTGGTTGATCAGGGTTGTTCGAATCACCCCCAGCCGCATCCAGCGTCGCGCCGAGGTGACAGCCGGGTTGTCGAGAGTGACAATACGACCGCGCCTGCGAAGGCGTCGGACCAGCTCAAAGTCCTCCATAATCGGCAAGGGTGAAAATCCCCCTATCTCCTCAAATACCCTCTTTTCCATAAACAGCCCCTGATCTCCGTAAGGAAATTGGAAGACAGAGGAACGAATGTTCGTCAACCGTTCTACAAGGCGCATGGATATGCCGGAACCGTCGGTTTTGAATCTGAAAGTTCCCGCAACCGTGGAAGGATCGTCCAAAGCGCCGCGTATCAGGTCTGCATAGCCGTCGGGCGGAAGCGTGTCGGCATGAAGAAAGAGTAGCAGCCTTCCTGTGGCGCGGGCAGCCCCGGCATTCTGCTGCTCAGCCCGCCTGCCGGGGACATTCAGCACAACGGCACCCGCCTCTGCCGCAATCTCCCTGGTCGTATCCCGGCTTGCTCCGTCAGCGACAATCAGATTTTCGGGTCTGTCTGAATCCTCCAGCAGTGGCAACTCCAGAAGATCCAGACCCAGCCGGCGGATAGACGAGCGGGTCCGGTTGCAGACACTTTCGGTTCCCCAATCCATAGCCTGGAACAGTTCGGGGTGAAGGGACTTCATCCCGATAAGGTAATAGCCTCCATCCATGGCAGGGCCGAGCACGATATCATGGTTCTGCAGTCCACGGAGTGCCTTTTCCAGGATTTCGGATGAAAGGCCCGGAATATCGGCGCCGACGGCAATCACACGCTTCGATCCCTTTTGGAAGGCAGCTTTGAAGGCTGCCTCCATGCGGTGGCCGATGTCCCCGGAAGGTTGTCTGAAATATTGAATGTCCCTGCCCAGCCATGCACGAAAGTGTTTGCGACGGGACCCGCTGTGGCAAACCATTATTTCGGGTTCATCCGAATCGGAGGATGTTCGGACAGCCCGGGCCTTGCTTAAAGTCAATTCGGTCATCCGCCGGTGCAGGAGCGCAGCTCCTTTTTGGCCAAGTGCGGGAATCAACCTGGTTTTAACCTGCCCCGGAACCGGGTATCGTGTGAAGATCTGTATAATGGAAGCGCCGGACATATCAATTAAATCGAAGATTGAAGATTCCCAAGTCAAAATTTCACCATCAACCCTCAACTATTAACTATTAACTCTTAACTACCCCTCTGTCGCTTTAACCACCATTTGAGCAGAGTGGAAATGCGGGGTGTCAATCGGGTGCGATTGTATTCGGCTGCGACGCGCCGAATCGCTTCTGCCTGCGTCGGGTAGGGATGAATGACATTGGCCAGAGCTTTGAGGCCGACCTGCCCGGCCATAGCAACCGATATTTCGCTGTTAAGGTCCCCGGCATGGCTGGCCACGATTGTGGCTCCGACAATGCGGTCGGTTCCTTTTTTAACCAGTATTTTTACAAAACCTTCGCTTTCGCTGTCCACGATGGCGCGATCCACGTCGTCCAGAGGAACCCTGTATGTGTCAACGGCAATGTGCCGGGCATCTGCATCCGCCTCATAAAGACCGACATGAGCTATTTCCGGATCGGTATAGGTACACCAGGGCATGTTCAGTCGACTGAGACGTTTTCTCCCAAGGAATAAAGCGTTCTGTACGGCAATACGAGCCGCAGCGTCGGCAGCATGTGTGAACTTCCAGTTCATGCAGACATCTCCGGCGGCATAAATGCTTCGGTTTGTCGTGCGCAGGAAATCATCCACATGAACGCCATTTACAGCATCGAAGGCTACTCCCGCCTTCTGAAGGGAAAGGTCCTTAACATTGGGCCGGCGGCCGGCTCCAACAAGAATTTCATCGGCTTCGATTGTCCGTTCTCCATCCTTCGTACGAACAGTAATGCGTTTCAGTTTGCCGATATTTTCAACACGAACCGGGCTGGATTCCGTAAGAATATGGATACCTTCATGCCTGAATATACTTTCAAGCAGAGCGGAGGCTTCCGCGTCTTCCCTGGGCAGAAAGCGTGTATTCTGGATGATCGTTACTTCCGATCCCAGGCGTCGGAAAGCCTGGGCGAGTTCACACCCGATCGGCCCACCACCAATGATTGCCAGCTTCAGAGGAAGTTCGGTCAAGTGAAACACCGTCTCATTTGTCAGGTATCCGGCCTCCGCAAGTCCCGGTATGCCGGGGTGAACGGGGGATGACCCTGTCGCGATGACGGCTTTTCGAAAAC
>JARRLM010000611.1:3332-3855 GCA_037386985.1 Acidobacteriota bacterium
AGATTATCAACCGTTACAGTGTGACGATCCTGAAAAGATGCATCGCCAAAGAAGACATGAACTCCCAGCCGGCTGTATCGGCGGGCGGAATCGTTAACGCTGATCGCGGCGCGCAGGCGACGGAGTCTTTTCATAACGGCAGGGAAGTTGGATGCACCGACACTATGGGGTGTCAGGCCGTAACGGTCTGCCCATGCGGTTCCTGCAGCTGCTTTTGAAGAACGAATCAGGCTCTTTGAAGGAACACAACCCACATTCAGACAGTCTCCCCCCATTAAATAGCGTTCTATAAGGGCAACCTTCCCTCCAAGTGAAGCGCATCCGATGGCTGAAATCAGCCCTGCTGTGCCAGCCCCAATCACTACAAGATTGTATATGGATTCGGGCTGTGGTGGAGACCAGTTGCAGGGATGTACTTCATCCCGAAGCTTTTTGTTATGCTCATCGAGCGGCATTGCAGCGTAATCACGGGAAGATTCCATCATGGCCGCGTTGTCTCCACCTCCTCTGCTGTATTTATGCG
>JARRLM010000611.1:3888-5000 GCA_037386985.1 Acidobacteriota bacterium
CAAGGCACGGCGGGCGATACGAGTGATGATGATTGTAACGATCGCCGTTGCCGCCAGGCCAACGGTATACAATATCCACTCTGCCGGTGTTCGCACATGTCCGGTCCCGTTTGCTCCCAGTTCCGCCAGGCTGCCTGCCAGCGAGCCGATATAGATATACAGAACGGTGGCCGGCAGCATGCCGATCCATGAAGCCATCACGTAGTCTCTTAGAGAAACACGCGTCAGACTGAATGCATAGTTCAGTACATTATATGGAACGACCGGTGAAAGCCGGGTCAGACCGACGATTTTCCAGCCCTCTTTGCCTACAGCTTTGTCCATTGCCTGGAATGTTGCGTTTGATTCGATCCTTCCTTCCACCCAACTTCGAGCTATATAACGGCCTATAAGAAAAGCTGCAGTAGCGCCGGCTGTGGAAGAGAGGGATACCAGAAGCGAACCCTTGACGACACCGAAGACGACTCCGGCTCCAAGTGTAAGGATTACACCGGGGAGCATAAGAACAGTAGCGACCACGTACAGGATAAAAAAGACAATCAGGCCCAATGCGCCTGCATTTTCTATCCATTCCAAGGTGGTCATAAATAAATGTTGCAGGTTATAGTATTTTGCAGCTGCAATCAAAGCAGCCGCGATTACGGTGATGGACAGGAGCTTTACGGCCAATGCAGCTTTTTTCGTGGACGCTTCATTTTTTACTGTATTAATGGCGCTACCTCTCGTAGGCTGGATTTCCGGGTATAGATCTGATCATTTCACTCATTTTAGCATCGATCGCGCTCCTGTGGACAGGTGAATTCACTGAGGCCGTCCACGGGACTGCAACGCCGTCTGAAGTACTCTCACCGGCGCCTGATGAGTTTTGAGACATGCCCGCAAAGATTGTACTTTAAAAAGAAGAACAGAGACCTGATGAATCGGAGGGGATCAAAATGGCTGGGAAAATATTTACTGCATTACTTTGTGTGGTACTGCTTTTTACGGTTTGCCCGACAGCCGGCTTTTCACAGGAAGCCCAACAAGGTTGAAGCCTGTATCGCCTGCGCCATGGAATACGGTGTCGTGGATCAACTCAAGGCTCTCGGTATTACGGTGCGCGGAATGGGAGT
>JARRLM010000612.1:0-5858 GCA_037386985.1 Acidobacteriota bacterium
CTGCCTCCGACTCACACGAAGCAAATCTTCAGTCCGCCTCCGGGATTCCCGGTCGCGAGACATGTATTCCCATCGGTTTATGCCCCGCCTGCGGAAGCCCCGTGGGAAACAACGGCGCGAACAAAGTTCGGATAGCCCGCTTACTGATTTTTCGCAGTGGTTCGAGGATTACCGAGCGGCATTGACGTTCCATGTGTAATCCTATATCTTGAAGACTTAAAAATGCAGAACAGGCTTTCACCCCTCTAAGGAGGTTTATATGTCTGCCATCCGGCATTTTCACACATTTATTTTCGTCCTTTTTTTATGCTCGGGTGTTTTTTCATGTTTGGCCCAGACTCCCGCCGATGCCGTGCCTCAGGTTCCGGAACTCGATTCCTTTCATGAGGTTATTTTCAAGATCTGGCATGAAGCCTGGCCCAACAAAGACACAGCCATGCTCAAGGCATTGCAGCCGGAAGTCGAAGAGGGAATATCGCGGGTGGCCGCTGCGACACTGCCCGGAATCCTGCGAGAGAAAAGGCAGGCCTGGGAAGAGGGAGTTGAAAAACTGCTCCTTGCAGGCTCCGCGTACAAAGCAGCCTCCGACACGGAAGATGCCGCCCTCCTTCTGGAGACCGCCGAAGAGCTTCACAGCCGCTTCGAAACGCTGATGCGCCTCATCCGGCCGGTTTTGCGGGAACTGGACGATTTTCATGCCTCTCTTTATATGCTGTATCACTATTATCTGCCCGAATACGATATCGAAAACATCCGCACATCCGCCCGGGAATTGAAACAGAAGATGCAGGCTCTCGATTCGGCCGTACTGCCGGAAAGGCTGCAGTCCAGGGACAAACAATTCCGGGATGCCCGGCAAAAGCTTTCCGAATCCGTTGAAGCGTTCCATTCTATTGCCGACACCGGATCCGAAGAGTCGATTAAAAAGGCGATTGAAGAGCTGCATACGGATTACCAGACGGTCCAGAAAATTTTCGAGTAACGAACATACAAAACTGAAAACAACATGCACCTAAGGACGAGGCTCTACGTGTAGAATGCGGGCCGGAACATAGGCAGCTTAGGAACAATAATCACAACAAGGAGTAGTGAAATGAAAAAGGCCGGTATAACCGCAACTGCAATCTGTTTATTCCTGATCGCCTGTCTCTTTACCGGCTGTCGGTCCCGGGCAAAACTCTCATCTTACGATCCCCAGGTGAAAGTGCTGCTGGAGCAAATGACGCTTGAAGAAAAAATCGGGCAGATGACACAACCCGAGCAGCATCAGGTTCTAGGCGATCCGGGCGATATGCAGAAGTATTTTATCGGTTCCGTTCTCAGCGGCGGCGGTTCGGATCCGGCGGAAGGCAACAGCCTCGAAGCCTGGACGGACCTGTACGACAGGGTCCAGGAGGAAGCGATGAAAACCCGGCTCGCAATACCCGTCCTCTACGGGATCGACGCGGTCCATGGACACAGCAACGTGCTTGGAGCCGTTATATTCCCCCACAACATAGCGCTGGGATGCACCGGGGACGCGGAACTGGTTGAAAAAATCGGCCGAGTCACCGCGGTGGAAACGCGTGCCACCGGAATTCAGTGGACATTCGGCCCGTGCGTCACGGTCCCGCAGGATATCCGATGGGGCCGGACCTACGAAGGTTTCTCCGAAGATCCTATACTTGTCCGCAGCCTCGGCAAGGCTGCGGTCCGGGGCCTTCAGGGATCGGACCTTTCCAATCCCCTTGCGATTCTGGCCTGCGCCAAACTTTACTTCGGCGACGGGGGGACCTCGCCATGCTGAACACGGGTGATACCCGGGTGGATGAAGCCACGTTGCGCCGAATCCACCTGTCGCCTTATATCGCGGCTATCGAAGCCGGAGCCGGCAGTATCATGCCTTCATACAGTTCCTGGAATGGAGTCCGCTGCTCCGCGAGCAAAAGGCTGCTGACCGAAATCCTGAAGGAGGAGCTCGGCTTCGAAGGATTTTTGATTTCCGACTACAACGCGATCAACCAGATCGATCGGGATTACAAAAAGGCCGTCATGATTTCGATCAACGCCGGCATGGACATGGCGATGGCGCCGAACACCTATCGAGAATTTTTTAACACCCTCAAAGAGCTTGTAGAAGAGGGCAAGGTTCCAATGGAGCGTATCGACGATGCCGTCACGCGCATCCTGCGGGTCAAGTTCGCCATGGGGCTGATGGATAAAAACCGGTCTCAAAGGGCCGACCGGACACTGCACGAAGAAGTTTTCGGATCGCCGCAACACAGGGCCCTGGCGCGGCAGGCTGTGCGCAAATCCGTCGTTCTTTTAAAAAACGAAAACCGGACCCTTCCAATGTCGAAGCTGGTTCCGCGAATTCACCTGGCAGGGAAAAGCGCCGACAATATAGGCAATCAGTGCGGGGGCTGGACGATTCAGTGGCAGGGACAGAGCGGAAACGTGACTCCGGGAGGCACGACAATTCTGCAAGCCGTCCGGGCAATCGTATCGGACGATACTGACGTAACCTACTCCCTGGACGGGACAGGCGCAGAGGGCGCCACTGGGTATCGCCGTTATCGGTGAACGCCCATACGCAGAAGGGATGGGGGACCGTGAGACTCTGTCGCTCGATGCTGAGGATGTCGCCGTCGTGAATAATCTGAAGAGTGCCGGGATCCCGGTCATAGTCCTCGTGATCTCCGGACGTCCGTTAATCGTCAACGATATCCTGCCGCAAACTGATGCACTGCTGGCCTCATTTTTACCCGGCACGGAAGGTCAGGGAATCGCTGACGTCCTCTTTGGAGACTACAACCCGACCGGTAAACTTTCCTTTTCATGGCCAAAGTCCAACGACCAGCTGCCCCTGAATATAAATATGCCTGAATCGGAATACGATCCGCTTTATGCGTTTGGCTACGGCTTGAGCTATTAACGCAAAGACGCTGAGAACTGCTTAACGCAAGGACGCAAAGAAAAAATTTATATATATTGGCGCCTTTGCAGTTTGCGTTAAGTTTTTAAGGAGATCGGAGGTTGAACGTTGGACGTTCGACCTTCGACCTTTTTATGTAGATCAGATGTAGTGATTGCGAAGAGCGTACTGTACCAGTTCGGCAGTTTTTTTGATATTCAGTTTACTCATCATATTTGCACGGTGGCGCTCCACTGTCCGGACGCTGATACAGAGCAGATCCCCAATCTCCTTATTCGACTTTCCTTCAGCGATCAGCTTCAGGATTTCTCTCTGCCGGATCGTCAACAGCCGGGTATCATACGAAGTATCCTCTCCCCGTCTCATGCGCACCCAGTTCTGCATGGACTGGTCTGCAAGGCCGGGTGAAATATAAACCCTGCCCTTTCTGCTATTCTCGATCGCCAGGAAAAGCTCATTTCAGCATCTTCTTTCAATAAATATCCGTCGGCTCCGGCGGATATTGCCTGGTAGAGATACTCCTCTTCATTATGCATTGTGAGTATCAGCACTTTCACATCAGGCTGAACGCGATGGATCTCCGGAATAGCTTCGATTCCCCGAAGATTCGGCATGGAAACATCAAGGATAACCATATCGGGATTCATTTTATTCAGAAGGCTCAAAAGTTCGAGTCCGTCTCCGACCTCACCGCTTATTTCGAGGCTCTGATTCTCTTCAAGAATCCGTCTCAGACCACGCCGAACCAGCACATGATCGTCGGCCAGTATTACCCGATAGCGCTTCGCCATTCGGCCACCATATCCAGGTTTCGGAGGGGGTACCATGGTCACGTCCTAATGCATTATAGGGAATAGAAGGCTGCTGCAACTCTTACATTCCCATTATTTTCAGCAGATGTCAATATTCTTGCCTTCGATGGAAATCAGATATTGTGTCCGTGCAATCGCGGCAGGCTATGAGGTGTGGTTTGAGTTTGAAGTTTGAAGTTCGGAGTTCGAGGTTTGTTGCTCTGCCGACTGAATTCTGGCTCCTGGCTCCTGGCTCCCGACTTCATTATTTGAAGTTTATGGTGAGTTAAACATCTGAATTTTTTATGGAAAGGCGAGCCAGGCGGTGGCGGAAACGTTTGTTGTATCCCCCAGAAGCTTCTCCCAGTGCGAGTTTGAAAGTTGAAAATCGCGGCGTCGCTTCGCAGTAATTGCCAGCTCCCTGAAGGCAATCTGTTCCGCGGATTCGGGCAGTCCCCCATCAACAGCGAGTCCGTAAATGCGTTCCGCGTATTCCGGATCGCCTCGTTGCTGCAGCAAACGCGAAATCCCGAAAAGCTCGGTCGGACCGCAGCCGCTGTTTTCCGGGTCCTCAAGAATCCGGAGAATATGTTGCGCCAGAAAGGCCAGACCGCAGAGATCCATCTGATTATGGTGAAAAACTTCTGCGATCCCTTCGGGAGGTGCTCCGTGAAGAAAATCAAAATACAGTTGCGGTATCGTTTCCGACGGGATATCCCGGCCTCGATTGAACTGCAGAACGTGCGTTTCCAGTTGCGTCAGGGCAACCGATTTCAGACACAGACGCCAGATCCTGCGCGCGGGATAGAGCAGGTCCAGATGCGCCTCCGGCTCCCGGACCTTCCCCAGCCTGGTCATCCGGTAACGGGTTTGAAGCAACGGCCAGTCAAAACTCTTGCCGTTGTACGTAACGAGGACAGGGTGCCGCTTCATCCGATCCAGGAGTCCATACAACAGGGAGGGTTCCTCGCTGTGGTCCCGCATGAAATACTGCTCGACAAGGAAGCGGCCTGCCTCCCACCATCCGATACCTACCAGAAATGCGTAGGTTCCGGTTCCACCGGCCAGGCCTGTTGTTTCGGTATCGAGAAACAGCCACTTTTCGGGATCACACGCTGATTCAGGCATATCCGGCAATAGAAGCTTCAGGGCCCGCAGCTCAACCTTTCCGGCACAGGGTTCTTCAAACAACCGGCGCACGACCGTATGCCGGCCCAGGTCGTTCTTCTGGATCGTCCGCAGGGCGGAAATCCTTGATACTCTGTCTTCAAGCGAGTTCATTCTTTACAATCTCTAGATTGCGCCGTTCGGATTCCGCGCGCCTTCATTGCAATCGTCCCAGAATCGCCAGGGCAGCTTCTTTCGCACGCTTGCTTGTTTCTCCTACGGGGCCTATACACGATGGGCAGCCCTGTTCACATCGGCATCCTGATATCAGTTCCAGGGTTCGAACCATTAAAGTCTCGTGAAGACGGTACAATGGTTCGCTTAAACCTATACCGCCGGGATAGGCATCGTAAAGAAACAGAGTTGGCTCGAACAATTCAATTTCCCTGGATTCCAATTTTCTGCTCCACGGATTCTGAAATTCAGAAGTACCGGGTCCGCCTTCACCAACTGTGGCACCCAGGTCCATGCGATCGCACATCAGAAGCAGGCAGGCGACCGATTCGAGTGCGTACAGCAGACCGTACAGTCCGTCCTGCCGTTCTGAAATGGTAAATGGAAGTGAATCCAACAGCTCCCTGCTCAGGCCTATCCAGTATGAAGTCGTGTGCATTTCATCTTCAGGCAGTTCAAGCTTTCCCGAGCCAACATTTTCCAGTGTGTAGAATTTAATCTTCTTGAATCCGACGACCTGGGAGCGGACCTGGACATCCCCATGGGCTTTCACAGCCGGACCGGCTGTAGTTTGCCGGATTTCCGTTTCCAACTTTCTGATCTGAGTATATTCGATCGCCTGTGTAAAATAATCGACCTCCACCTTTTTCACATAGGCTTTGCGCTGCTCGAACTCGAACCGCTCCACATGGTATTGCCGGGCTCCGTGCAAATAGATGGCTTTAGGGTGCACTGTCTTGAGCGCGCTTGTGTAATCGACCTCGCCGATCACTTCCGGCTGGTTCGTCTCATCGACGATTACAAAATTATCC
>JARRLM010000613.1:0-2975 GCA_037386985.1 Acidobacteriota bacterium
CCTTTCTGGAATAAAGATTTATCCACAAATAGGCGTCACTGTTGAGGAACGGTCAAAGCCCCAGGAATGTGAAGCAGATCTAACGATATGGAATAATTTTGAAGGAGCCGCTTCTCAAGATTCGATAGAAAGTTCTATAGATTATTGCCGGTTGTTGGAGCTGGTCCGGGAAACCGCAGCTGAGGGTGAATTTTCTCTGGTGGAAACACTTGCCTATAAAATCGTGCGTAAAATCTTACGGGAATTTCCGGTGGATCGCACCCGTGTGAAAATTCGTAAACGCCCTGTAAGTATAAAAGAACAAGTCGATTACGTCGAAATTGAAGTAGAAGAATCCTGAAACTGTTTAACGCAGCATGGATTCAGCCGATTCCTGTTGTTTCCGCAGGGAAATAGTTTTTCTGTACGGAACGACTTCTGATTGGATATAGTAGAGAAGCCCGGAATCTACATAAACGGGTGAAGCATTTAAAATCCGCATTTTTCATAACCTTTCCCTGGCAGGAGGCATGCGGGTTGAAACATGATTTCAATGCCGGGTTGTTGCCGAAATCGTACTCAGTTGCGAACAAGTAAGCCCGGCCACACAAATACGGTGGGATGCTTCCTTCCGAACGACAGGAACCCAAAGATAGGGAAATGACATGGAAATAAGTTCCGGCGATGGTCCCGGTTTCATCACTTCCAAGTTGGAGAGTGCCGTTGCATGGGCTCGCAAATATTCTATTTTCATATATCCTTTTGTTACGGCTTGCTGTGGAATGGAGTACATGTCGGCAGCATCCGGACATTTTGATATGGATCGTTTCGGAGCAGGTCTGCCTAGATTTTCACCACGACAGGCGGACGTGCTGCTAGTCGTGGGCACAATCAGTCATAAAATCGCCCCCATTCTTCGGCGTGTTTACGACCAGATGTGTGAACCGAAGTGGGTCGTCGCTTTCGGTGTTTGCACCTGTACGGGAGGGTTTTACGACAATTATGCAACCGTGCAGGGAATTGATACGATACTTCCTGTCGATATCTACATTCCCGGTTGCCCGCCACGGCCTGAAGCGGTCCTGGACGGTCTCATCAAGCTTCAGACAAAAATTGAAAGCCAAAGACACCCATTGAGGGAAATATGACAGCTGCCGTTAAGAACATGCTGGTGAACGTAGGCCCCTCCCATCCCGCTATGCACGGGGTAATCCGCCTGATAACAGAACTGGAAGGGGAAACTGTTGTAAATGTTGAAGCCGAAATCGGATATCTCCATCGTGCATTTGAAAATCCCCCCTGATTAACAACTTCGGTTACTGCGGTGCCGTAGAAAAGCTGCTGGGCATAGAAATCACCGAACGCTGTCAATACATTCGCATAATGATGTGCGAAATATCCCGCATCACGGATCACTTGACATGCATCGCGGCTTCAGCAATGGAATTAGGTGCCATGACGGCTTTCCTGTATCTGATGAAAGCGCGAGAATACCTCTACGACATTGTTGAAGAAGTCACCGGGGCACGTCTGACCGTCAGCTATGGCAGGATCGGTGGAGTTAAGAGTGATCTTCCTCAGGGAATCAACGAAAAGGTGAAGAAGGCTCTGGTCAAATGTGAAAAGGAAATTTACGAAGTCGACAAGCTTCTGACACGCAACAGGATCTTCATCGACAGAACCCGCGATGTTGGAATCCTCACCCAGGAAAACGCAATCAGTTACGCCGTGAACGGACCGCTGGGCCGCTCCGCCGGCATTAATTACGATGTAAGAAAAGCTTTTCCGTATTTTTCCTATGACCGGGTCGAATTTGACGTTCCCCTGGGGGAGCGTGGCGATAACTACGACAGGTATCTGGTGCGGATGGAGGAAATGAGGCAGAGTATCCGGATCATTCGCCAGGTCATGAAGGATATCCCCGGTGGACCCATAAACGTGGATTCGGAAGGAAAGGTCCTGCCGTCCACTGAACTGGTAGATGAGGCCAAATTGGGACATACCGAGGGTCTTGTCAATGTTACGTCGACTGTAGAGCCAACCCTGGAAGGATCAGAAAGACCTTTCCTCAAGCGTGTTATGACCAACGACAAACGAATAGCGCTGCCTAACAAAGGTGATACCTATGGCAATATCGAAGGCCTGATGAACCACTTTAAGCTCATAATGAATTCTCACGGGATTCAACCCCCTAAAGGAGATACCTACTTCCCGGTTGAGGCAGCAAATGGAGAGTTGGGTTTTTATATTGTCAGCGATGGAAAGGATCGGCCCTACAGAGTCCGCGTCCGTCCGCCCTGTTTCTTTGCAATGGCCGGGCTTCATACAATGCTTGAGGGTTACATGGTTGCCGACATTGTCGCCACTTTCGGTTCCATCAATATGATTGCCGGAGAATTGGACCGATAGGAAAACGTGTCTTCCGCAGTCGATCCCAGATATTTAAGGGAAATTCAGACGGGCAAAATCCCTGCGCAAAATCAAGAACATGTATGAAACCAGAACTTTTATACCGCCTTTTTCGCAGATATTAATTCCGAAACAAACCTGGTTCGATAAAAATACTTACCTGTTTGAAATTGAACGGGGAATAGGCTTTTTTAATTTTTTTGAAACAGTACAATAGCTATGGCATTTACAAACGATTTGCCGGATCTGAAATATGATTACGCTTAAGTCAAAACGCGAAATTGAGATTATTCGGGACGCCAGTCGAATCGTCGCTGAGGTCCTGGATGGGCTTCGCAATATCTGTCGTAGCGGTGTTACTACCGGAGAATTGGATGCCTTTGCTGAGAAAATTCCTGCAAAATACCGTGCAACCCCTGCTTTTAAAGGATACAGAGGATTCCCCGGCGCCCTATGCACATCCATCAATCAACAGGTAGTGCATGGAATACCGGGAGAATATGTATTGAAGGATGGAGATATTATTTCTCTGGATTTCGGCGTACGGCATAAAGGGTATTACGGTGATGCTGCTTTAACCGTGCCTG
>JARRLM010000614.1:0-1746 GCA_037386985.1 Acidobacteriota bacterium
GCCGGAGACCCCGATCGGAAAGAACCATCGTCATTGACCTCTACAGGCAATGCATACTACAGCTCCAAAGCTCCCGGTGAATTTCGAACCCTGAGCGGAGACAGGATGCTTCTGCAGATTCACCCGGCGAGCCGGAATCTTGAATCCGTATATGTGACCGGTCATGCCGTGTTGGACTTCATTACGCCGTCTGAAGAACAACATCTGCAGGGAGCTGAAATCGATCTGCATCTGGATCCCGAAAAGAATATACCTTTGGAGATTGAAGGGCGGAAGGGGGTTCGGCTCCGGGTAGAAAGCGGGATGAAGCGGACGTTGATTTCAGGCGAGTCATTCAAAGTTCTTTTCTATCCTGAAAACCAGGGCCTGAAAAATATCGATGTCCGGCAGCAGGCGAAAATATCTATGACGGATGATGCAGGTTCGGCAGGACAGGACATCATGGCGAAACACATCAGCATTGAATTTCGCCAGGATGAGGGCTCGGTCGCCCTCGAGAGCCTCCGCGCCGAAGATGCCGCACGATGGATATATCATCCTGCAGGTCAAAACGGCGCAGGAAAGGAATCGTCGTCTGCGACGCTGGATGCAGCAGTGATAGAAATGTTTTATTCAGGAGAAAGCGGATCCCTGAACCGGATCGAAACATATGGAGATGTTGTAATGGCAGAGACGGCGGATCATTTGAAAGACGATGCACCCATGAGAAGAATCTTTGCAGATCGAGCCCGGTTTGATTTCTATCCAGGAGACAACAGACCGAAAGAAATGAATGCGGAGGGCGCTGTCAGGGTTGTATATGAGCAGGTGTCCCCGTCCGATAATCCTGTGTCTGAAGGATTCCATACTTGGAGTGACAGGCTGAAGGCCGTATTTCTGCCTGACTCGGATGAAATACGCCTTGCCTCTGCGTCACAGTGGGGGAATTTTAAATATGAGGACGCAACAATGTCGGCAACCTCAGGTGCCTGCGACTATGATGCTCAGGAAGAGAGAATAACACTGAAGGATTCTCCTGAAATTTCTATTGGAATGGGATCCGTGTCGGGAGAAACCGTGGAATTCGAACGAAAGCCGGAAATGTTGCGTATCCTTGGGAATGTCCGATCCATACTTTCAGAAAATAAAGATGCCGGTTTTTTCGGACAGGCATCGGCAGGTTCCCGCAGCATTATTCTGGCGGATGCCATGCTGTATTATACGGAATCCGGCAATACACATTATTCGGGAAATGTACAACTGCTCTCTGAAGATCATCAACTGCATGCAGATAGGCTGGATATTCTGGATGGAGGAGCAAGGATAGAAGCGGAAGGAAATATCAGGCACAATATTGCCGGGAATCGTATATCGGATCGGGGAAAGGACGAACGCAAAAAACGGTCTAATTCAGCATCGAAAGAGTCGAGAAATTATCCAGATGTGCCGATAAATATTGAGAGTTCGAGATTAGACTATGTAAAGGATACGAATATATTAATGTATTCAGGTAATATTATTCTGAGTTATCCTGATTTTACCCTGACATCCGGTACACTGGAAGCACTACTGGATGAAAAGGGTAAAGCCCTTCATAGGGCCACGGCAAAGGAAAATGTAGTCGTACGTAAGGGGAATAGAGAATGCAAAGGGGATGTTGCATATTACTATAGCGATCCCGAAAGGTTTGAGGTCCTAGGTACTCCGGCAGAGTTGTTCGATCCAGAGCGGGGAAGGTCCTTTTCCCCTCGGTTGACTTCCAATGTC
>JARRLM010000614.1:1809-3362 GCA_037386985.1 Acidobacteriota bacterium
GATTCTGCTGGAGGGGAACGTAAATTGATGTAAGTTATTATATCTCAGTTATTTATATATGAAAAACGGCCTATTAGAGGCTTCGGCATTATGTAAATCCTACCGGGGCAGGCAAGTTGTCCACCAGGTGAGTCTAAAGCTGCATCCGGGTGAAGTTGTCGGCCTTTTGGGACCGAACGGTGCAGGGAAAACAACGACTTTTTATATCATTGTAGGATTGATATCTCCTCAAGGCGGCCGTGTCAGACTCTTCGGAGAAGATATTACGCATATGCCGATGTATCGGAGGGCGCGTTCGGGCCTCAGCTACCTTCCCCAGGAACCGTCGGTGTTTCGAACGCTGACGGTCGGAGAAAATCTACGCAGCATTACTGAAACGCTGAATTTGTCGACACGGAAGCGGGATCATTTAGCGGAGGAGCTTCTTGAGGAATTCGGAATCGCGCATCTTCGCGATCAGAGCGCCTATACACTTTCCGGCGGGGAAAGACGCCGCCTGGAAATTGCCCGCGCCCTTGTTCTGACTCCGCAATTCATTTTGCTGGATGAACCGTTTGCGGGGATCGATCCGTTGGCTGTCCTGGACATTCAACGAATTATAGGCAAGTTGAAGGCCCGCAATATTGGAGTCCTGGTAACAGACCACAACGTGCGGGAGACTTTGAATATAACGGATCGCGCCTATATAATTAGTGAAGGTAGAATTTTACGCGAGGGAACACCGGAACAACTGACAGAGGATGTCGAAGTCAAGAAGGTGTACCTGGGCGAGAATTTCAGGTTAAATTAAGCGAAAATGAATCGTAGACCGTTTTTAAGGCAATCTTTAGATATACGTCTTAGCCAGAAACTCGCACTCACTCCCTCATTGCTTCAAAAGATTGAACTTCTCCAGCTCAATAAACTGGAACTTCAGGAAATGTTGAATCAGGAGCTGGTCGAGAATCCTATTCTCGAGGAAGTTTTGGAGCCTGAAACTCCTTCAGAAATGACTGCCGAAGACCAGATGGCCGAAGGCACCCTCGCACGGGACAATACGGATCGGCAAGATGAGAAAGATTCTTTTGATGAGATCGATTTTCGCTACTTTTTTAATGAATACCTGGATACGGGCTACAAGAATCGTGAAGTTGAAGATTATGAAAAACCCTCGTTTGAGACATTTCTCTCACAGGCCCCTTCCCTCGAAGAGCACCTGAACTGGCAGCTGGGACTGTCTGACACCAATCCTCAAATCACCGAAATCGCCCACCAGATCATCGGAAATCTCAATGAAGACGGTTACCTCAGCGTCAGCCTGGAAGAACTTTGTCAGTTCGCAGGTTGCACAATGGAAGATGCCGCCGAGGCGCTTAAAGTAGTTCAATTCATGGATCCTGTCGGCGTGGGCGCCAGGGATCTGCAAGAGTGCATGTCCTTACAGCTTCAGAACCATAATCTTGAGGAAAGCCTGGCCTATAAGATCGTACAGGAGCATTTATCCCTTCTGGAAGGGGCCTGTGAGAGAAATGTCTCAAACGAGGGTTTTTCATAATCTTCAACTTCACGATTCT
>JARRLM010000615.1:0-2662 GCA_037386985.1 Acidobacteriota bacterium
CCGCTGGTATCGGACCCGGGATATGACATTGTATTCGCCTGCCGGAGGGAGGGTATCCGTGTGGTTCCCGTCCCCGGTGCCTCCGCCGCGGTTGCGGCGCTGATAGGATCGGGATTACCCACCGACAGCTTTTTCTTCGCCGGGTTCCTTCCGGCGAGGAGCTCCCGGCGAAAGAGGAAGCTGGAAGAACTGGCAACCGTTCCGGCAACACTTATATTCTATGAAGCGCCTCACAGAATTCTTGCTTCCCTCGCCGACATGCTGGCCCTTCTGGGACCACGGCAGGCAGCCATAGCGCGCGAACTCACAAAAGTTCATGAGGAGTTTCTTCACGGCAGTCTGCCGGAACTCCTCGAACTGCTCCAGGCGCGCGAGAAAATCAAGGGGGAATTCGTCGTTATCGTCGCCCGCGGCGAAGCCCCCGCAGTACACACCACCTACCCTGAGTCCATCCGCAAGCACCTCGAGGAAGAGATGCAGGAAGCCGGCCTGCCCCGCAACGAGGCCCTTAAGAAAGTTGCCCTCCAGAGGGGAATCACACGCAAACAGGCCTACAGATTGATTTTCGAGGAAAAATAAGCCCCGATTTTCTTGGCTTTTGCAGACTGCATAATTATGGTTAAGGACAGTATGATTCCAGCAGGCTACATGGCGAAACATGTGGCTACTCATCCGGATTGGCTTAAGGCCGATCACGTTATTGACATTTATTCAGTCAGCAATTGTGTGTCCGATGATTTTGCTGACTACATAAACTATTGGAAGAAGGAAAGTTTATAAACTGTGAACCAGGCCCTTACAGAATTTTTGCAATCTATTCAATGCAATGGCCCTAACCATGCTTTGAGTTGCATATCGCTTGATTAATAATAAATGGCGGATGGTCTGAATGATCAGGTCTTGAAATGCGGGGTTAAGGCACAATGCCTTTCCCCTCGAGTTCTCCAGGCAAAAATCCCGCTTTTCTTCCCGCTGCTCCCGTGTGCGATTTTGAGATTCCTCATTCCGTCGGCGTTTCGCTAAATCCCCTATCCTGTAGCCTTCCCGTCTTAAATCATCCAGACGATCCTGCAGCCTCTTGCGGCGCTCCTGCTCTTTCACGATGTTCTGGTCAAGCTTCTGAATCGTCTTGCGATAGCGGCTCAGAGAACTCTGGTTTTTTGCCGAGGACGGCGCTTCAGATCTTTTTGGGGGTGTTGTTGCGGAAGGTGTGAATACCGACACATTGCCTTCTCCTGAATAGCTTTCTCCGTTCCCTTCGATCACCGTTTCTTCAATCCCAAGCTGTTCGAGCCCCTCCCTCCGCTCTGCTTCCCTGCGGGCCGCATCGACCAGTGACTGTGCCGCGATTGTAAGTTCGGACAGTGGTATAAAAACAAACCCTGCCAGAATCAGGCAGAATCTGAATGTTAAAGTCTTCATACACTGTCTAATGGGGGTTTTGTGTTTTGGGCGAAAAAAAGAGTTTTGAGTTCTAAGTTCTAAGTTCTGGGTTGATGGTTTGGGAAACGTTGATGGATGAATGGCGGAGGCGGTGAAGTAACATGCAACGTGCTAGCTTTCCAACCTGCAACGCGTAACGAAACTTTATTTTGTTGGAGTTTGAAGTAGGGGCGAACCTTGCTTTCGCCCATGGTTTCCAACAACGGAAATTAACATGCAGGCGAACCTTGTGTTCGCCCATCTGATCTTCTAAAAAACCGGGATTTTGGATATTTCTTCTGGCTCCTTTCTCCTGACTCCTGAATTCTTCTAGAATTTTATTGCCGGCCCGGATAATGGAAACGCCTGTGTATAATATTCGGCCAGCCGCAAAAGCATCCCTTCCTGGAACTGATTCGCGAGAAGCTGAAGACCGACAGGCAATCCCTTCCCGGTAAATCCGCATGGCAGCGAAAGTGAGGGAATTCCGGCTAGATTAGCCGTAACCGTATATATATCCGAGAGGTACATAGCCAGCGGATCGGACGTCTTTTCACCGATTTTGAAAGCAGGCGTCGGGCTTACAGGGCCCAGAAGCGCATCCACCTTTTCGAATGCCCTGTCGTAGTCGCGCTTGATCAAAGTCCGCACTTTCATTGCACGACCGTAATAGGCATCGTAGTAGCCGGACGACAGTGCATACGTTCCGAGCATGATCCGCCGCTTCACTTCCGGCCCGAATCCCCGGCTGCGGCTCTTTTTGTACATATCGATCAGGTCTTCGTAATCCTGGGAACGATAGCCGTATTTGACACCGTCATAGCGAGCGAGGTTCGAGCTTGCTTCCGCCGGAGCGATGATATAGTAATCGGCAACGGCGTATTTTGTATGCGGCAGAGAAACTTCCTGCAGTTCGCATCCCAGGGATTCCGCATTGCCGATACCGGCCTCGACGATGGACTTTACCTCAGGATCCAGGCCTTCACCGAAGAACTCCCTCGGCACACCCAGTTTCATTTTACCCAAAGGTTTTTGCAGCTCAGACACGTAATCAGGCACCCGGAAAGGCGCGGACGTCGCATCATGATCGTCTCTACCGGCAATAACCGAAAGCAGCAGCGCAATGTCCCTCGGATTGTTCGCTACCGGCGCAATACAGTCGAGCGATGACGCAAAAGCGACCAGGCCGTACCGGGAAACGCGTCCATAGGTCGGTTTCAGGCCGAGGACGTTGCAGAAG
>JARRLM010000616.1:0-3642 GCA_037386985.1 Acidobacteriota bacterium
CCGCGCAGATCTCCGCCGGGTTCGGATCCCTCATGGGGAAATGGCTGCATCTCGACGCCCGAAGCCGCCGGATCGCCGTCGCGGCCGGAATCGGGGCCGGAATCGGCGCAATCTTTAGGGCGCCGCTGGGCGGAGCACTCCTGGCGGCTGAAATTCTGTATATTCACGACCTGGAAGTGGAAGCCCTGATCCCGGGCCTGATCGCTTCCATCGTTGGTTACAGCATCTTTGGAGCCTTTTTCGGATACGACCCTATTTTCGGCTCAATGCCTGAAATAGCATTCAACCAGCCGATCCAGCTCATCTATTACGCCGTCCTTGGAGTGATTTGCGGAGTGGTTGGAATTCTCTATGCAAAATCCTTTTATGGAACCCACCATGTATTCCGTAAAATTTCCATGCCCCGCTGGCTGAAGCCGGCTCTCGGGGGACTCCTGGTAGGATTGATGGGGCTCGTTTTGCCGCATTGCCTGCACATGGGATACGGGTGGGTTCAGCTGGCGATGGAACCCGATGTCAGCCTGATACCGCTCTGGATCATTCTCATTCTCCCCTTCGTGAAAATTCTGTCGACATCCCTGTCGATCAGCTCCGGCGGTTCCGGTGGTATTTTCGGTCCCGGAATGGTGGTTGGAGGAATGCTGGGCGCCTCCTTCTGGCACCTGTTCGCCAATGTCCTTCCCGGCATGCCCGATAAACCGGCGCCATTCGTTATTATCGGAATGATCGGAATGTTCGGAGGCATCGCCCACGCTCCTCTGGCGGTGATGCTGATGGTTGCCGAGATGACCGGAAATCTTTCCCTCCTTGCGCCGGCAATGATCGTCGTGGCAATCTCTACGGCTATTGCCGGCGACAACACCATCTATAGTCGCCAGTTGATTGATCGGGCCAATTCACCCGCGCATCGCGTTCGTATGAGTTTCCCGCTCCTTTCGTCCCTGCTGGTTCGCGATGCCGTTTCATCCTGCACAACACTGCCGGGAAACCTGCCCATCGACGCCGCCAAGCCGTATTTTGTCCGCGGTGGTCGAATCCGGGCGTTTACTGGGCAAACTGACTGTGAAAGACGCCATCGCAACTTACCGGCACACACTGGAAAGGAGCATCCGCCGAACTACGGAGTTGCCGGGAGAAATCGCCGTTTTCGAGGTTAAACTGGACCCTTCCTCTCCGGTTGTCGGGAAATTGCTGCGTGAAGCCCACTTCCCTGCCGATACCCTGGTCGTTTCCATCATGCGGCAAAGCAACACCATCTTCCCCCACGCCGATACCCAACTCGAAGCGGGAGATATCATTGTCGTCATGGCCGACCCGACAAGCGAAAATGTCCTGCACTCATTCCTCGGCACCAAGGATGTTTTCAATTCTGTGAAGAAATAGGCAAAAGAACCGTAACACGTTGGAGCTTGAACGTTGCAACGTTGAACGACGCTATATTCCCACAGGGAGAAATAGATTGTTGATTTCCGGAAGTGATTTACGCATCGACCGGGAAGGCATGTGGTATTACCGTGGCGTGGTAATGACCCGTCGTGAAATTATTCGGTTGTTCTACCGGAACCTGATCCGGGACGAATCGGGTAGATATTCGATAAAAATCCGAACACAAAACTACCCGGTTGATGTCGAAGACACCGCTTACGTAGTCTGGAGTGTACGTTACTCCGGAAAAGCAAAGAATGCCGGGGAATGTATCGACCTTCTGCTGTCCGATGACGGTACGGAACGACTCGATCCCGGAACACTCACAATCGGCGCCAACAATATCCCCTATTGCAGGGTTCTGAATGGTCGATTTCAAGCCCGTTTTACCAAGTCCGCTTATTATGCACTCGCCGAACACATCCATTACAATTCTCAACTCGACAGTTACTACCTTTCGCTGGACGGACGATACATAGAAATAAAGCCGTCGCAGGTTGCACGTTGAACGCTACAACGATTAACGACGCTTTAAGCCCATTCTATGATATCGTTTGGGTTTTAACTCAGGCATCAGGAGCAAAAATTTATGACCCGTAATCCTTTCTCTCCATTAAAGCTTTTCACTCATATGGATCGTCTGTACGAGTGGTGGAGCGGGGAGAATGTATATCCCATAACGCTTGAGCTGGGCCCGGCCACCATCTGCAATCACTACTGCACCTGGTGCATGCACGGCGCCTACTTCGGAAAGCACAGGAATGATGCCGACGCCGCCAAGCTTTACCCGGACAGAAGCATCATGGCGTTTGATTTCTACAAACGAATCCTCGATGAATGCATCCCGTTAGGTGTGAAAAGCGTCATTTTGTCCGGAAGCGGCGAACCTTTCGTGAATCCCGAGATATCGCTCTTCATCGAATACACAAAAAAGCGGGGCACGGATCTTGCCATAATCACCAACGGTTCCATTATCCGGGAACGGGACGTTAGACCTGCCGTATCCTGCGCAACCTGGATCCGGGTCAGCCTGGATGCGGCAACATCAGAAACACGCCAGAGAGTCCACAGAACCACAGGCACCGACTTCGATGATACTCTCGAAACGAAATATTTGAAGTAGGACGGATTTCCAAGGACTGCGGCATGGACTACGTGCAGATAAAACCGGTTGTTTTTCACCCGCGGTCTACAGACTCCCAGCTTAGGAAGGAATTTTTTCAGAATGCGCTGCTCCGCGCGCGCGAAGCACGGGAGAAACTGGAGGACCGTGAATTTAAGGTGTATGTAAAGGAAGACCAGTTTGCTGCGATTTTAACCGACGACTACGAAAGAGGGATGTACGGGCAATGCTATGCGAATTTCTTTCCCATAATCGAGGCAAACGGGCTCGTTTATTACTGCAGCCAGACCAGGGGCCTGCCCGAATTTGCATTGGGAGATCTGTCTAAAAATACCTTCAGGGAAATCTGGGAAAGCGAACGGCGAAAGAAAATCAATGAATCCATCGATATTATGAAATGCCAGCCGATATGTCGCTGCCACCCGATCAACAAAGCCCTCTGGTCTATCCGGCATCCCGATCCAGGCGTGAATTTTGTGTGAACGAGGTTTAAGGTTCAGGGTTCAAGGTTCAAGGTTTAGGGTTCAGGGTTTTAGAAACCCTTCTCTGCTGATAGCAAATTATTTTAATTAATTACCTGCTACTCTCGGTATCCTGCCTCGATACGATGCGGTGGTTCATCTGGCCGCCCACCTGGACAAAAGCCCCAAAGCGGCAGAACGCTGCTTTGCCGTAAACGCCCAGGGCACGCGCAATGTTTTAAAAAGCCTGCGATCCGACCAGGTATTCGTGTTCACGTCCACAAAAGACGTATACGGGAATCACACGCTGCGCCGGCGCATCGTAAATGAAAAATGCCCGACATCCTTCGTGGGACAGAGTGCCTACGAATGGTCGAAACTGATTGCGGAAAAATACGTGCAATACTACGCCCACCGGTTGAACCTCCGCACGATAATACTGAGACTGTCGACAACCTACGCCCCGTTGAGCGAAGGAAACCGGGGAACTTTCGTAAATTTCTTTGTCGCCGCTATCCGCTGCGGGACTCCAATTCGATTAACAGCCCACGGGCTGCAGGTACGGGATCTGTTGCATGTTGACGATCTGGCGGATGCCATCAAACGTTGCCTTCACTCCAAAGTGTCCGGAGA
>JARRLM010000617.1:0-3056 GCA_037386985.1 Acidobacteriota bacterium
TATTGCCCAAGGATCTCCGGCCGAGCTGATTGCGGGACTGGGCGGGGAGCATATCGTTGAATTTTCCGTCGGTGAGGGCGTTGATATTCCCGAGTATGCATTGAAGGGAATTCCGGCAGTTAAGGAAGTGCGCACCGATGGGAACGGTTTTGCCCTGACGGTTTCGGAGCCTCATATTGCTATCCCGTCCCTGCTTGAGAGCCTGCAGTCCCGACGACTCAAAATGTCCCGTCTGACTACACGGCATGCAAGCCTTGAAGACGTCTTTGTGAACCTGACAGGAAGGCATCTGCGCGATGACGAAGTATCATCCTCTTAAGGAGCTTATAAAATCCAGGATGCGGGAGTTCGTTCGGGAGCCCGAGACCATTTTCTGGGTATACGGATTCCCGGTTTTGATCGCTCTCGGCCTTGGAATCGCTTTCAGCAATCGCCCTGCTGAATCGGTGTTTGTGGACGTAATGCAGCATGCAAGAGCCGAAATAGTCGCCGGGGATCTTAGGCAGGATCCCGGTTTTGTTGTCGCGATTCATGAGGAATCCGAGTGCAGGGAACGGTTGAGACTCGGGAAATCCGTGATTGTCGTAGTGCCCGGAGACAGCATATCGTATCTCTACGATCCTACGCGGTCTGAAAGTATTCTCGCGCGCCAGCGAGTGGATGATACGCTCCAGAGAGCCGCCGGTCGCAGCGATCCCATTGCAACAGAGGACCGTCATGTCACAGAACCGGGGAACCGGTATATCGATTTCCTGATTCCGGGACTGCTCGGGATGAATCTTCTCGGCGGCAGCCTGTGGGGCGTTGGGTATGCAATCGTGGACATGCGCGTCCGGAAACTGCTTAAAAGATTTATAGCTACGCCGATGAAGCGGACCCATTTTCTCTTCGCATTGATAGGCAGCCGCCTGATATTCATGATTCCCGAGATGATTGTCATCCTGAGTGCGGGCGTGTTGTTTTTCGATGTTCCGATTCGGGGAAGCGTTTTCTCTATCTTTATTCTTGCGCTTCTAACAGCGTCGAGTTTTACCGGGATGGGTCTGCTGGTAGCCAGCCGGGCCAAGAAACTGGAAACGGTTTCGGGTCTTATGAATCTGATTCAGCTGCCAATGTTCGTTCTATCTGGCGTTTTCTTTTCCCCGGACCGGTTTCCGGATTTTATGCAGATCCCGGTCCAGGCCCTTCCCCTGACACAGTTCAACTACGCCATGCGTGAAATCATTCTGAAGGGCGCATCCCTGTTTTCCCAGGGATGGAGTCTGGGAATCATCGCACTGTGGGGCGGCATTTCACTTCTTATTACCATCCGCCTGTTCACTGGAATTAATCGCATATATCTGCAAATTTGTATCTCCTGTCGAATTTCCTCTTATCCGAATTTTAAATAAATATCAAACGGCCAGCGAAGCCTTGGAGTGCTGAAGCTTGCTTCAGCCTTTATTACGCCAGGCCGCCGCCCGTGACACATTTCTGATTTCCCAGGAGAATCAGCGGAATACGGTCATCATTAATTATTATAGATCAGAAGTCTGAGATACCGCTCTGGCGTAATCGATGAAGTCTGAAAGGCGAGTCGTAATAATCGCGTATACTATCTTCCAGTTGATTTCCTGATACGCATGAACGGCTACATTGCGGAATCCAACGGCCTTTTTCATCCGTACAGCCAGTTCGCGTCAGATATCAAATTGAGTTTGCAGAGCTGTTCAAAACTCTCTCCCATGCTGTTGGCTGCAGGCATGTCAGAATCTGCAATTATGTGAGATGCCAGGTCCACACAGATCTGAACCATGCGTTCCAGGTTGAAGCAGATGATATCCTGGAGGTCGCTGTCTTTAAGAAGGATTTCAGCTGTTGCGGGGGTTTTATCCTCGATTCGCCGGATGCATCGCCTCAGTGATTCGAGTTTTGCGCTAATTACTTCTTTGTCCATCGAGAAATCGCTTTCTCGGCTCCTGAAGCGTGCGGTGGAAATACGGCATCATATCCGCCTCATTAAAAAGCATCCGGGATATCAGCCTTGCATAAAGAGTCTTGTCAAGATTCTGAATGACCACTCCTGTAGAAAGAGCCTGTTTCAATATCAGGCCGGTTGCTGTTGCCAGGTCGATAAGATCAATCTCACGATTCGTAGCTTCCGTGAATGCCTCAACTAATTCCAGTAATTTTTCTCCGGTTAAGGGACGATCTCCGGCAACTGCAATGTCCAGGTCGCTTTGTGGTGTGGCCTTGTCGGAAGCGGCGGAACCGAAAACAATACACAGTTTGACGTCCTGGAAGTTTATCAAAACTTTCCGGAGCAACTCCTGGAGTATTTCCATAGGTTTATTGTAAGGAATTTCAGACAATCCTGTCCACGACAGTCATTTAAAATAATGCCTTTGTCGACACTCCTGTGTTCATTTTAGACAATATCGGGGTGGATTTTTCATCCTGCCAATGATATAAAACTTCGCCTGTATAATTGTTGCCGATATGTGCCGGGGTAGCTCAGTCGGTAGAGATACGGACTGAAAATCCGTGTGTCGACGGTTCAATTCCGCCCCCCGGCACCACCCTAAGTCCCTTACCCACCAATGACTTATAGTTTTCTCCAAAAATCATGCCACCTCGCTCTCTGAACCTGTGCGTCCCATCGGCGTCCCACTTTTGGGAATGCGGACTTCAAGGACAGTGAGCGCACGGGTTGCAGCAAATTCCGGAGAAAAATGCGCGTAATGCTTTTGAGTCGTTGTAACGGATGAATGACCCAGCATCGCCTGGATGACGTGCATCTCGGCACCGTTTTCGGCCAACACGATCCCGTAATGCCGTCGAAGATCTTTTAACAGGAATCCTTCCAGCCCCGAATCCTCGATTGCCTTGTTGATCAGCTTCCTACAATTCTTCCAACGGGTTTCCGTCTCGGGATTGTAGAAAACGTACAGGCATCCTTGCAGAGGAGCGACCTCGTCTAGCCAGCGCCTACACTCTTCGGTCATCGGGACAACGCGAAACTTTCCGGACTTGGTGTTATCCGTGAAAACAATTCTTCGCTGTTGCAGGAGAACCTG
>JARRLM010000618.1:0-949 GCA_037386985.1 Acidobacteriota bacterium
CTGTCTCCTTGACTCAGCCTTCCCCAATTCATTATTGTTGTTTTTGTTAAACAATGGAACTTGGATAGAGTTTAAGTCACAATAATAAAGCCGGAAGCCTCCCGGAGAATCAACTGCCCCGCTGACAGATATAGATAGGAATCTTAAACATGATCACGATGAAATTTGGAGGAACATCTGTAGGAGACATTCAACGGCTTCAAGACGTCGTCACGATCGTACGATCACACCTTTCCACGCAACCGGCCATCGTTGCGTCGGCCATGGCCGGAATTACCGATACTCTGCTTGATACGGCACAACTTGCCGTGGAGCGTGAAACCGACAAGGTTCATGTCAATTTCGAGACACTGAAGCAGAGACACCTTGATGTTGCAGACTCACTTATTGCCGACTCTGAACGCAGAAATAAGCTTATTGACAGTCAATCCGAAATTTTTGACAAGCTGGCCAACCTCCTCCGCGGTGTCGGTCTGTTGAGGGAACTAAGCGTCCGATCTCTGGATGCGATCGCTTCCTGCGGCGAACTCCTTTCCTGTCAGCAGATTGCGGCGATTCTAAACGATAAGGATATTGCGGCCGAATTCATCGACACGCGAACGGTTGTCCGAACCAATGCAAGTTTCGGAGAAGCCGTAGTGGACTTTGCGGTCACGAATGATCGTATCCGCAAAACCCTCCTGCCTCTTGTAGAAAAAAATATCATACCTGTCGTAACAGGTTTCATCGGCAGTACTGAAGAGGGCATAACAACGACACTCGGACGCAGTGGTTCGGACTACACAAGTTCCATAGTCGGCGCTGCTACGGGCAGTTCCGAGATATGGATCTGGACGGATGTGGATGGGGTGATGACGGCCGATCCCCGTTATGTGAAAGGAGCCAAAGTTCTGCCGGCAATATCCTATCGTGAAGCGGCGGAGATGTCCTATTTCGGCGCCAAAGTGAT
>JARRLM010000618.1:985-2634 GCA_037386985.1 Acidobacteriota bacterium
CCAAAGTGATTCACCCCAAGACAATGCTGCCGGCGATAGAGCACAATATACCCATCAGAATAAAAAATACGCTGAATCCCTCCCATCCGGGAACATTAATATCCGGAGCAACTCCCGACACAGAACAGATCGTGAAAAATGTAACGTCGATCGATCATCTGAGCCTGGTTTCAATTGAAGGCAACGGAATGATCGGTGTACCGGGAGTTTCCGCCCGCATCTTTACGACGCTTGCCGATATCAGAGTGAATGTCATGATGATATCCCAGGCATCGTCGGAGCATAACGTATGTCTCGTCATTCCTAAAAAGGACAGTACAGGCGCAGTCGAAGCCCTTCAGGATGAATTCAAGGCCGATATTTCCGCTAAAAACATAGACAACATCAAACTGCAGACGGACGTGTCCATTATCGCAGTCGTTGGAGAAAGAATGAAAGGGACACGGGGTATTGCAGGAAACACCTTTTCTGCTCTGGCTGAGGCGGGTGTGAACGTAGTCGCCATAGCGCAGGGATCATCGGAATTGAATATTTCACTGGTCGTTGAACAGGAAGACGCACCGAAGGCCGTACAGGCTATCCATGACGCGTTCCAGAAATTCTAATCTGATTTGCCTGTTCAGGAATGCTTCTATAAAAGGTATCCCGGGGCGTTGATTAAAATAAATTGGGCCCGGCACCTATCGGATGCAGCGTCGAATAATCGAAGGAGTTACCGGAATCACCGTGTCGTGATACAGGGAATTCGCATATCTCGGGGAAGTCATGTATACTCTGAAGCCGGCGAAAGAGCCAGGATCTTGAAACTAGTACCTCTTTTCCTCTTTGTCCCTTCTTATAGGACTGCTCGTATTGCGATTTTTATGAAGAATCAGAATCCAGTGGATCCTTAATATTCTATTACATAATAATGGTTTACAGATAAATTCTTAAAGTACTTCGTACATTTATGAACACAAACTTTTATTTAATATAACGCCGGTTCAGCCGAAGGGCGTATAGAATCTTAATTTTTATGATGCAATAAAAAATCAGGCAACGTTTTGAACTCCGACTCAATGGGGATAAAATCAGAGCTATGGACAAGACAGAGAAACCGGTCGCCTATTCCCTTCCCACCTCAATTTATAAACATGCTTTGCCTTTGTTGTATCTGATTGCAGTAATCCATTTATCCGTAACAGTGCAGGCGGATGAAACTACACTGCAGTACACTCACACCGAGCGATCCATGCAGCCGGGCGAAGTCGTTCTATTCGAGATCCATAGCTCCCGCCCGCTGAACCAGCTTCTGATATCGGCATTCGAAAGACAATTCCCTGCATTTACAGAAGACAACGGTCTCATCTGGAACTGTCTGGTTGGCATTGACGGGGATTGTAACCCGGGACGCTATGGTGTGAAACTGGAAGGCAGCGCTCCGGACGGCACAGTCGTCTCCGAGTCTTATTCTCTGGACGTTCTTACAAAAAAATTTCCCACCCGGGTGCTTCAGGTGGAACCCAAATATGTAACCCCACCGGAAAATGTGCTGGACCGGATCAGAAACGAACGGAGGTTGGTGGACGATATCTTTGCATCCACGACACAGGAGAAATTATGGAAGAGACCCTTCCGGACACCCGTTCCGGGCGAGGTCATCAGTGAAT
>JARRLM010000619.1:0-4154 GCA_037386985.1 Acidobacteriota bacterium
TAAATTTTGCTATCAATGCGGAATGTGCGATACGGTTTGTCCCTGGAACAGGGTGAGAACCTTCAGTATGCGCAAGATCATTCGGGAGGCCACCTTTGGTATGACTGAGGTGGAAGGTGAAGATATATGGCGTTGTACCTCCTGCGGCAATTGCCCGCGGCAGTGCCCCCGGGGCGTAAAAATAATCGAATCGGGGGTATCCTTACGCCGGATTGCCACCGAATACGGCGTTTTTCCCACATCCGTCCGCCCGATCCGAACCATCAGCGGCAGCCTTACGGGTGAAGGGAACCCCTTGAACGAGAAGCGGGAAGACAGAGCAAAATGGACAGAAGGTCTGTCTGTTAAAACGTTCAACGAGGAGATGGAAATTTTGTATTTTCCCGGCTGCTACCTCAGCTATGACCCGAGACTAAAAAAAGTAGCAGCTGCCACAGCCAGTATCCTCAAGAAGGCAGGCGTGAATTTTGGAATTTTGGGTACCAAGGAGAACTGCTGCGGGGAGAGCATCCGCAAGACCGGCGATGAAGAATTATTCAAACGCCTGGCCAAAGAAAACATCAAAACCTTTATTGACAATGGCGTAAAGAGAGTGCTGGTTTCATCGCCGCATTGCTACCATACCTTCAAAAACGAATACCCTGAATTTATGGTGAACTTTGAGGTGGTTCACATGTCCCAGTTTGTGACTGAACTTATCGAAGAGGGCAGACTCGAGCTCAGTAAAGATTATGGTAAAAAAGTGACGTATCATGACCCCTGTTACCTGGGTCGGCACAACGGTATTTATGACGAGCCCCGGGAGGCTTTAAAGAAGATATCCGGCCTGGAGCTGAATGAACTGCCGGAATCGCGGGAAAACAGCCTGTGCTGCGGCGGTGGCGGCGGCAGGATCTGGATGGAAACACCCAGAGGGGAAAGATTTTCAGACCTTCGACTACAACAGGCTGTGGACCTCGGGGCCGAAGAGCTGGTGACTTGCTGCCCCTATTGCATCACCCATTTTGAGGAAAGCAGGCTGGCCCTGGAGGATGATCAAAGCCTGGATATTAAGGATATTACGGAGGTAATCGCGGAAGTAATTTAGAAATCACTTCTGGAGAAATGTTAATTCCGGTAAAGGCAGATAGATATGGAATGTTATGGTTGTCGGTGGCGGAATCAGCGGTATTCAAGCCTCTTTGGATCTTGCCGATTCGGGTTATCGGGTTTATCTGGTTGAGAAGTCACCCGCCATTGGCGGCAAAATGGCCCAGCTTGACAAGACCTATCCCACCAATGACTGCTCTATGTGAATCCTCTCGCCCAAACTGGTCGAGGTCGGCCGGCATCCAAACATAGAGGTTTTGACGTATACTGAAGTTGACGGTGTAGAAGGCGAAGCAGGAGACTTCAAGGTCACCTTAAACAAAAAGCCCAGATACGTCATAGAGGACAATTGCACCGGTTGCGGTACCTGTGTGGAGTACTGCCCGGTCGAATATCCCGATCCATACAATCAAGACCTGTCGGCGAATAAAGCTGTCCATATATACTTTTCTCAAGCCGTTCCCCTTGTCACATACATCCATGAAAGCTGCCTTTACCTTAAAGAGAAAAAATGTGGTATTTGCGAGGGCGTCTGTAAAAATGAGGCCATCGATCTTCATCAAGAGCCGGAGAAGCTGGAAGTAAAAGTGGGGGCGATCGTTTTGTCTGCGGGCTATGAGGCATTTGACCCCAAGTTGAGGGGCGACTATGGCTACGGCAAAATGGAGAATGTGGTAACCAGTCTTGATTTTGAACGCCTGTTATGTGCCACCGGGCCGCACGAAGGCGAGATACTGCGCCCTTCCGATAAGAAGCATCCCCACAAAATCGCCTGGGTACAGTGCGTGGGCTCCAGACAGGTTATTCCCGGCGGCAACAGCTATTGTTCTGCCGTATGCTGCACCTATACCCAGAAGCACCATCGGAAAAGAGATCGCGCAAAGCAAGAATGTTACGATAAGATACGATACTGCCGACGACGGCGTAAAAGAAGAAGAATTCGATCTGGTGGTTTTGTCGGTTGGATTGAACCCGCCGGCGGGAACCGAAGAAATCGCGGATCAGTTCGGCATCGAGCTCACTTCACACGGATCCTGTAAAGCAACGCCTTCCAATCCGATGGCGACCAGCCGGCCGGGGATCGTTGTCAGCGGCGCCTTCCAGGGCCCGAGGGATATACCCGAGTCGGTTTTTTCCGCCAGCGGAGCCGGCTCCCAATGCGGTGAATTCCTTGACTACCGGCGAGGACAGCTGTCCAATGGAATATGCTTCGACCCTGGACAACGTCGTCTATGCGACCGAACAGCTGTTTTCATGTGCGACGGATTCTGCCGACTCGATAACCGAGACGATTAAGGAAGAGGGTCTCAACCGGGTTGTTGTGGCGGCCTGCTCCCCCAGAACCCTCGAACCGTTGTTCCGCGACACCCTTCGCGAGGGGGGAATTAATCAGTATTACTTTGAAATGGCGAATATCAGAGAACATTGCTCATGGGTCCATTCAAAAGAAAAGGAAGATGCTACCGAAAAGGCAAAGGATATCACCCGTATGTCGGTTGCACGCGCCAGCCTCTTGCAGCCCTTACAGGAAATCGATCTGCCGGTAAACAAAGCAGCCCTGGTGGTTGGCGGCGGTATCGCCGGCATGACCTGCGCGCTTTCCATCGCCAACCAGGGACATGAGGTTTACCTGCTGGAAAGAGATACGGACCTGGGGGGAACGGCAAGAAAAATCCATTACACCCTGGATGGGATGGATGTTCAGACCTATTTACATGATCTTGTGCGCCAGGTCTATCAGCACCCTTCAATCCATGTGTATACGGATGCCGTCATCACCGAAGCCACCGGTTATGTCGGAAATTTCGTAACCCGGGTGAAGTCTGAAAGAGGGGACAGCGAGCTAAAACACGGCGCCACCGTTATCGCTGTTGGTGCGGATGTATACAAACCGGCCGAATACCTTTACGGGGAAGATGACCGGGTAATGACCAACCTCGAGCTGGAGGAGCGGATCGTCAATGCGGATGAAAAACTGATCAACTCTCAGAGTCTGGTGATGATCCAATGTGTCGGTTGCCGACAGGAAGATCGAAATTACTGTGCGCGGATATGCTGCAACCAGTCCATAAAGAATGCCCTGAAACTCAAAGAGATAAATCCGCAGATGGATATCTATATTCTTTTCAGGGATATCAGGACTTATGGGTTCGCCGAGAATTATTATCGGGAAGCATCCAATAATGATGTGAAGTTCATCCGTTATGAGCCGGATGACAAACCGCAGGTAGAAGCCGCCGAGTATGAAGGCCGGCCGGTTTTACGGGTTGCCGTGACCGATCCGATTTTAGGAAAGCAGCTGGCGATCGATGCCGATTACCTTTCTCTGGCAGCTGCCGTTATTCCCCCCGCGGGAAACAGGGAAATCGCGCAACTTTTCAAGGTCTCTTTAGGAGCGGATGAGTTTTTCAAAGAAGCCCATGTCAAATTAAGACCGGTTGAGTTTGGTACCGAAGGTGTTTATCTTTGCGGTCTGGCTCACTATCCCAAGCATATACCGGAATCGATTAACCAGGCCTATGGGGCTGCAAGCCGGGCGTTAACCCTGCTCTCACATGATACCGTCACCGTCTCCGGTTCGATTTGCGAGGTGAACGAGAAGTCGTGTATAGGCTGTGGGGCCTGTATTTCAGCCTGTACCTATGGCGCCATTGAATTTCATAAGACCAAACAGGGCAATAAGGCGGTGGTGAATCCGGTGCTCTGTAAAGGAGACGGCCTTTGCAACCCTGACTCGTTTTTAACGTAATTGGGGAAAAGCTTACGATAAGCCGCAACTACTGATAAAGGAGTTAAGACCGAATGACGACAGGAGTTCAATTTAAACCAAAATTATTGGGTTTTGTTTGCCACTGGTGATCATACGGCGCTGCTGACATGGCTGGAGTTTCCAGACTGCAATATTCAACTGAAATCAGGCTTATTCGCGTCATGTGTTCCGGCAGGATCGACCTGGAGTTTATATTCCGTGCTTTTGCCAATGGAATGGATGGGGTTTTTATCGGGGGCTGCCGGCTGAATGAATGTAATTATATTACCCAGGGAAATTACGATGCACTGAACAT
>JARRLM010000620.1:0-3261 GCA_037386985.1 Acidobacteriota bacterium
GCAATAAATTCTTTCCGACTACACGGGCATGACAGACCATGCTGAACTCGGATCCTCCGCCCATCACCGGGCCGTCAAGCGCTGCTACGACCGGCTTTTTCATGCCGGAGATGACTTTCTGCACCGGATGAGCCTTGTAGCAGATCCCTTCGGTCTGTTTCCTTGTCGTCAGGGACATGAACTCGTTGATATCAGCCCCTGACAGAGCGCCTCCATACCCGGTAAAAACAACGCCCCTGATCCCGGAATCCGCATTGAGCTTCTTCATCACTGCCTTGATTTCCTGAACGGTCTGCATGGAAAGGGCGTTTCTGAGTTCAGGCCTGCGGACCATCACTGTCGCAATGTCGCCATCCCGGCCAATTTTCACATCCCTCAGATAGGCGGGCAGCTTCTCATCCGCAATACACTTGGGAACCGGGAATCCGGGATGCGCTTCAGCATATTTCCGGCACAGTTCCGCAACCTTTTCGGCGCCGAGTTTTTTCCCAAGATCCAGTGTCCCTTCATTGAAGCCAAGCGACATTCGGAGAAGCCAGTTGAGATCGGAAGCCTCACATACGCCGTTTTCAGCCACCGCATAGGCTCGACCGAGCAACACGGCCAGAATGCGATCCATCACCTGCTTCGCCTGCGCTTCCGTGTGCGTCGAATCTTCAGGCCCCTTGGGATTGCGCCATCTGGTTTTCCCCTGCGTCTTCAGTAATGCGGGGGGTGCAAACCAACCTCCATGCACTTCCTGCATCAATTCCTGTATGTGGTAGACCAGCAGATTGCCGTTCGTCAGATCCATGACGTTACACGGCCCGCCGCCCCCGATCGCGCTATTGACGATCTCATCCACCTGGGCCGGCGTGGCAATTCCTTCCTCTACGATACGGACCGCTTCGCAAATGTAGTTGCTGAAAACGTCATCAGCGGCAAAGGCAGGCACATCCGCTGTCGTGATCGGCACCTTGCCGAGCTTCTGCAGCACATCCAGCATCTTTGTGCTGAATCGCTCGTCCGTTCCCGAAGAGACTACCTCGATCGGCAGGGCGCGCCAGGCCGGATAGAATGGGTGGTTCACAAAGCATCGTTCCGGGTGCACGGCTTCAGCGGCAATCCTCGCTCTTGGAATGGCGGAGGTAGCGAAGCCAATAAGGCAATCGGGCCGGACGACTTCTTCGAGATTCTCGAGTATCGCACGCTTGATCTTAAGATCTTCAGACGCCGCTTCCAGAACGTAGTCGCAGGCGGCCAGATCCTTGATATCCATGGTCGGAACGAGTGCCTTTTGGACAAATGCCGCGACCTTATCGCTCACTTTCCCGCGAGCCAGTGCTTTTGTGACGTAATTGCTGATTCTCTGGACACCGGCATCGAGAGCTTCTTTCTTAATGTCCAGAAGATAAACTTTATTCCCCTCTCCTCTGAATGCAGGTCCCGCAAGAGAAGAGAGGAAGCCATACGCCAGGTCGGGACCTATAGATCCCGAACCTATCACTCCTACTATCATCGTACACTCCTTTCCATGTCAGCAGGTCGAATCAGCAGGAACCAAGGGACTTGGAGCATTTTTATTCCTACCGATCCCAAAAAACTGCGGATCCTTATGGATTGAAGCCTCCGTTATTACTCTAAAGGACTTTAACTAAACTCTACAACGGTCTTCGCACGGGACCGTTGTCCTTCATCCCACCCCGGCGATCTTTATCCGGGATTCCGGGACTTGTGCTCCAAAATTATGCGATATTTTCGGTAAAACCTGGCCGAAAATATTCATATCATTACGTTAGTGCCAATAGAATTGTCCCCACAACAAAATGACGTCAATGCGGACAACGGACTTGCAGATTCAATCCACCGCTACTCGAAGGAGAGGAAAGATAAATTAACCGTCAAAGGTTTATTGGGACATTATGAACAGGGTTTACACCCCCTGATGAAACATCCGGTACTTTCCTCATCCTTTTGATCCTAATGTATACATTATATTATAAAGTCAGCGCACGACGAATCCACACAACCAGGATTCACTGCCGGCACCCGGCATTATGCTGCACGGATCACAGCTACCTGAATGCCTCCAGCAACAAATCTATTGAGTATTAAAGGCTGAAAATCAGTTCCCGTTTCCCGGAGGAATGGCTAAAACGGTTTCTTATACGCAACCGCTCTCGGTGCTGCGGCTTTATATTAATGTATACAATAGACTCAAAAGTCTATATTTAGGGCCACCCGGGCGTGCTATGCCTCATGCCGCGTTCACAGAATAATATACATATATAAATGTAGGAACATTGCCGATCTTCTCCGCCGCGAGAAAACCATGTTTGTTGTTCAGGTTCTCATTCCAACCTCGAAGAGCCGGGAGAATGCCGGCTTCCAAGAAGAGTTTCCTCTAGGAAACTTTTCCCATTGACTTAGGTATCTGCTATGTTTTAACTTGATAATGATTTGATTTTACGAGGTTTTACGATGGCAAAAACAAACATGAACACGGCAAAATGCCCCATCTCAGGCAAGGGGTGCATTAATTGCCCTCTCTATAGAGGCAGGCATTATAATCAATGCTTTCAGGATCATTTTAGAGGAGACGACAGTAAAGGAACCGGTCCGTTATTTTCCATGGGATATCCAGCATCGGCAGTCATCGTTAAATGTGATAAATGCGAAACCGGGTATTTAGTGAGTGATTCCTAGCCTATATTCATTCGTCCTTACAACGGATCACAGGCGCCTTAAGTTAATGCTCTTTAATGCATTTAGGTGATATACCGGAAGTATACGGCCACAGCACCTGCACTTAAGTAAAAACAGGGTGGGTTGGCAGGACAGGGACTTCTGTTTACCTGAAGAAGAATGTTTGCCCCGGTTTTGTTTTTCTACCAATGTAAAATCCACCTCAGGATTCAAATCCAGTAAGTTGTTTAGGAAATAGACTTTATCCGGAATTATCCGATAAAAAATAACACAGCATAGCGGATGAGCGAACAGGTGATGTATCCCTTCTTTAATCTCCATAACAGTTGTTAGTTCCTTCTTTTGCCGCCCATGGAGAGAGAATACAAAGGCTCATAAAACTGTAAGACAAGGGGGTTCAAGCTGAAATGAAGACTATTATCACTGATTTTGAGTATTTACCTGCTTCAACGGTCGAGGAAGCACTCGAGCTGCTTTCTCAGCACAAGGACGATGAATATAAAATCATCGCAGGCGGTCAGTCTTTAAACACCGCGATGAAGCATAGATTGATTGCGCCTGATTTCCTTATAGACA
>JARRLM010000621.1:0-1469 GCA_037386985.1 Acidobacteriota bacterium
ATGCGGGTTTCGGCGCCCCCAACCCGACCTCCCCTTTCGGCCTCAACAATGTCCGCAGGGATTATTCCCGCATCATCGAACTGGATCCCGTAGAGATGAAAATCGTCTGGGAATACGACGCCAACAAAGCCGGAAGCCGGGACCTGTCCAAGTTCTACAGCGACTATGTCAGCTCGGCCCAGAGGCTGCCGAACGGAAACACACTGATCACCGAAGGCGCTTTCGGCCGCCTGTTTGAAGTAACACCGGAATATGAGACGGTATGGGAGTACATCAGCCCGTACTATCAGGAAAAGGAAAACTTCAACATGGTCTACCGGGCCTATCGAGTTCCCTATAACTACATCCCACAACTGGAAGCACCCGTTGAAGAGGCAGTCATTCCTCCGGATAATACAAAACTGCGGTTGAAGGATCTCGTCGCCATTGAATAGGGTATCGAACAAGATATTCAGACGTATTGCTTTAAAGGAGTCTACATATGAAAACGAATAGAATACAAATCTTATTCCTTTTTATGCTGGCAGGATTGATGGCGCTCCCGACAGGAGCGCAACAGCGCGGTCACACGGGAGGATTGGGAGAAGCCCGGATCTATTTCAACGTTTCCTCGGCCGAAAACCTGGCAAAAGCCCCTGGGATGAACCTGGAGCTTGCAGATGCCATCATCGAATACAGGGAAGATACAGCACCTTTTAAGAAACCTGAAGACCTGCTGAAAGTTCCCGGAATCACCCGGGAGATCTACGAGCAGATAAACCCTCAGACAGGAACCGAAGGGGAGCTTTATACCGTCCCTCGCGAAGGGGAGGAACTCGAAGACGACGATATTCCGCTTAGCCCCTCAAAATGCTGAAATAATTTGTAGTTCTAAGTTCTGAGTTCTGAGTTCTGAGTTCTGAGTTTTGGGTTCTAAGTTCTGAGTTCTGGAAATATCACATTTAGAATCATGAAAAATTTAAAATCGGCATTTATTCGAATTATACTGCTGTGCCTTCTCGTCTGTCCCGTGCAGGTATTTTCAGACGAGAACCCCCTTGGGCTGGAGCCTGCAGCCGATATGGTCTTCATGCCGAAGCTTGCCGGATTGAGAAACAAACAGTATCGCAACCAGTCCGGACAGGAAAAAAGCCTTTCAGAAGCTATTGTGCTCCGCAAAAGCAGTGTCGCAGACGGCAGGGCCACCGTACCCGCTGGCGGTCTTTTTTATCTCTCCGAAACAGAAGGACATGCCGAGCCTCTGGTCCGCGATCCCTTTTTAATATTGGGAGAGCATGCCTACCTCGTAGATCTGGAGACAACCAAGCGGATTGTTAAAGGACTTAAAGTAGACAGAGGTGAAAAAGTCCCTGTGGCGGACAGCGGGTACCGGATGTGGTTCGACTATGCCACGGACCACTACGAAAAACCCTATGGAGAACTCGCCCTGATCTCGCCATCCGGAGGATGGCCGCTGGAATTCCCAATCG
>JARRLM010000621.1:1484-3005 GCA_037386985.1 Acidobacteriota bacterium
AGGAAGGGTACACTGAGCAATTGAAGGATTTCTACCTGGACAGGGAGTATCTTTACGGCGCCACACGATTTGTCGCTGAAACCCTGGACACGGACACAGCCGAATTTGAAAGTATCGAGTTTCCGGTCATTACAGAAGCCACCTTCTCCATGCAGCGTCCCATCGTCCTGGAAGTCCGCCAGGAGGATTACCGTCTCTATTTCAACAAACGGATTTACGCTTTCCGTCGTCCAGACGGATTCCTGGTCAGAGTAACCAACTTTTTCGGGAGCAAAGTCTATGCCGAAAAACTGGTCAAGCCGATTACGGCGCAAAAGTACAAAAGCAGCCAGTCTGAAAAGGACAAGTATCACCTGACCATCCCCGAACTGGATATAAGAATAGAAATTGCGCTACAACCTCCGTTTCTGAAGAACTCGGATTTCGCGCCGTGGGCTAACGGCCAGTCTCACGGCTTCCGGGAAGGCAACTTCCGGTTTGTTGTATACCGGGACCTGGTGACGCTCCGCAATGGGGAAGCCTGGCCGCTGGATGACCGTTACAAAGTTATCCTCGAACCGAATTTGATGACGGGAATGTTGCAGCGCCTGGTGCTGGAAAACGCCGATCCCATCACGTTCAGCAATGAGAGCGATTCCTATGCCGGCCCCGTCAAATATTCCAACATCTGGAACCGGCCTGCGTTCAAGGTCGTTGCAAGGAAATTTGAAGACAGAATCATTGAAGGGGAAAATGTCGGTACGGTTGTAAAGGATCTCTACGTCCGGGACTACTTCTTCATGCGCACCGACAACATGGTCTTCTGGGAAGAGGAAGGGCGTGAGAATATCGATTTTTTCCTTGGAACTTCACCTGTTCTGGAACCCATTCTGGAAAGCACCTTCCTCGAACGCCTGGCAGACTCCTCTTTCGGCACAGTCGTAGAACGTTCACACTTCACCTCCTACCCTCAAGTTGTTTCCGACAGCTCTTTCTACGAGCCGGACCACACAGCGCCTTTTGTCGCCAGGTTCAGGGGGCTGGAACGCCGGATCTACCGCAACCGCAAAAACGATCGTCTTCTGTCGGCCGAAAGCGTTTATATTCGTGGCAGCTACGTAGATTATCGGAACAACCGGATTGTGATCCCGCCCGCCGGCCTCTGCTACAGCACCCGCAATGCGCGCAACATACGCACCCTGGCCGGCGAATCTTTCTTTATACTCGGGGAGAGAGCCTTTCTTGCGTCCTTTCAATCAAGCACCTATGTGCGCAAAAACTTCGACCTGGATTTTTGGAAGAACCAACCCATGGGGGACGGCAACCTCATGTACTGGCAGGACGAACTCCTTGGAATCCGGAACAAGGCCCTGCGATTCAGCCAACATTTTTATCTGGACGACCGGCCCGGACTGGAGGTAAGCCTTATGAAATACTCCGGGAACCGCTGGAGCGCGCATTTCTTCCTGACCCAGGGACTCGATCGCAACGCCGGCAACCGCTATCTCATGCCTGAGGTCTTTGCTGAAGGCGCCACCTATA
>JARRLM010000622.1:0-1223 GCA_037386985.1 Acidobacteriota bacterium
GATAGACGGTTACACGATGCACACAATGTTGACTTGTTGTTTTTGGCATTGAGGTTGAACGTTATAACGCTCAACCTTTAACGAGGCTTTATTTAATAAGGATACCTCTTTGAAACGAATAGTCTTGCCTGGAGGAATGGCAACCTCTTCTCCGGTTCTAGGATTTCTTCCCACGCCACTTTTTCGTGGTTTGACGATAAATACTCCGAAACCCCGCAGCTCGATTCTTTCACCACGCTTCAGCGCGTTTTTAAGTGAGTTGAATACAGATTCCACCGCAATTTCCGCTTTCACTTTAGTAATATTCAGCTGTTCTGCAACACGGTTTACGATGTCCTGTTTTATCACGCTGGACCTCCCATAAGTTAGTGAGAGCATTTTACTTGTGGTCCTGCAAACTGTCAAGCCATTTCTATTTACAGCTTTTGTTCCCAATGTTAAACTGCTTTTTCACCGCCATTCTTGGTAACAATTTTTTCCTCGTGAAAATGATTAAAGCTCCAGGAGGATTATAATGACACCTCAGCCGGACTATTGGATACGAAAAATGGCAAAAAATTACGGGATGATCGCCCCATATGCGGACCTTCGAAGGCGTAAGGGAAAAATCTCTTATGGTACTTCTTCTTATGGCTATGACTTCCGCCTGTCGGACGAGTATAAAGTGCCTGATTTCAATGGAATCAAGCAGATAGATCCGAAGGGAACCGATAAAATCCATTTTACGAATTATAAGGATCGTTTCTGTCAGATAGCGCCCAACTCCTACGTTCTTGGAAGATCGCTGGAATATTTTCGAATACCAAGGAATATCCTTGCACTCTGTCAGGGAAAATCCACCTATGCACGCAGCGGGATCATTGTCAACGTCACTCCGCTCGAACCGGAATGGGAAGGTTTTATCACGATTTCTATTGTCAACGCATCTCCTGTACCTGTTAGGGTTTACTCAGGAGAAGGCATTGCCCAGGTACTGTTTTTTCAGGCTGAAACAGAGTGCCGGACATCCTATGCCGATCGAAAGGGTAAGTATCAGGGGCAGAAACAAATTAGGCTTTCACAGGTATAAGATAAAGCATCGTGTGAACATGCGAACGAGATAGGGATAGACGGTTACACGATGCACACAATGTTGACTTGTTGTTTTTGGCATTGAGGTTGAACGTTATAACGCTCAACCTTTAACGAGGCTTTATTTAATAAGGATACCTCTTTGAAACGAA
>JARRLM010000622.1:1258-3972 GCA_037386985.1 Acidobacteriota bacterium
GTTCCTTAATCCTATTGGTGATGTGTTTCGGCCTGGCTGCGGCAGACTGCGGCTATAGATTCCATAGTCCTGTTGGAAGCCTGCCGCAGGGAATCCAGTCTCTTGGAATTCCCACGTTCCAGAACCTTACAAACCAATATAAAATAGAGCAACGGATAACAGGAGCCGTATTAAAGGAGTTTAACCTTAGGACTAGGGTACCGGTTCAATCAAAAAATTCAGACGTAGACGCTGTATTGCTTGGGGAAATCAAGACCGTCCGCAGCACTCCGGTTACCTTTGGCGACCGTTCTTTCGGGTCGGCATTTTTAGTCACTGTTGCCATAAGTGCAAAGATAACCCGCCTGAAGGATTCCACAGTTGTTTGGCAGAATAAAGATTTCGTATTCATCGAGCGGTATGCCATCAACAGTGACGTACAGGATTTTTTCTCTGAAGAGAATCCAGCTTTGGATCGTTTGGCCCAATCGTTTGCCGCAAGCCTGGTCAGTACAATACTTGAAAGTCAGTCCCTTGATTCTACAGAGCATTGACGCACTGAAAAAAGATCTGAAATCCTCTCATGACCGTTCCTTCTACCTTGTTCTCGGACCGGAACAGTACCAGTGCCAACTGGCTGTCAATCTAATCAAGAGTGAAATTCTAAGTCCGGGAACTGAAGAATTCGATTCTTGTACATATTCCGCCAAAGACACACCTCTCGATAGGATATTTGAAACAGCCAATACCTTTCCGATGCTGTCCAAACGAAGGTTTGTGCTTGTAACAGAGCTTGAAAAACTAGCTGAAAGGGAACACGAAGATCTGATTCAAAACCTCGACTCTCTCATTCCAACCAGTATGGTACTTCTGGTTGCTGACGAACTCGATCATCGGAAGAAACTCTACAGGACTATTCGGGATAAAGGCTGTATCGCAGAATTTTCCAGAATAAAGGGTGAAACCTTAAAACGTTGGGTGGAAGACTTTGTTCGAGATAACGGATATCGGATTTCCTCTTCAACGGCTGGAAAAATCGCCAACCTTGTCGGTTCCGATCTTCAATCGCTTGCAGGTGAATTGGAGAAGCTTTTCCTGTTCTCGGAAAAGGAGAAAAAGATTACAGATGCTACTGTAGACGTTCTTGTTAGAAGCAGCCGGCAGCATGGGATTTTTGAGCTTATTGACGCTATTGGAATGAGTGACCGAGCCAGCGCCCTTGATTCGCTATCCAATCTGCTCGTGATGGGAGTATACCCCCCGGTTATTGTTGCGATGATGTCGCGTCACAGCAGGCAGGTTCTTATTCTGAAGGAATGTCTTCAAAAAGGAATGAGCGCCAGGGAAGCTGGTACGACAGCACAAATCCCCCATTTTTTACTGGATAAATTTGTCCGCCAGGCCCGAGCTATGAAACTGGAGACTGTTCACAACATGCACGTAGGCCTTTCAGAGATCGACAGGAGGTTCAAGTCTTCTTCTGTGGATGTGCAAATCCTACTGGAGGTCTTTATCTGTGCGCAGCAGCAAAAACTTTGTGAGATTTGGGGGCAGCTAGAGGCGTCTATGTTTGATCAGCATTGGACAAGGCAGCGTTCAAGCGTTTAGTGAGGCGGGATTTCTGTCTTGCAGCAGCATTTTCGCTGATCACGTTTTTACGCTTGGCAATGTCGATTTCAGCGTAAAGTGTAGGCAGCGAATTTTTAGCTTCTTCTGTTTGACCAGACTTCAACTGAGCGTTGAATGTTCGAAAGGAAGTTCGCAAACTGCTTCGATTGCTTCGCTTTGCAATTTTACGGTTCTTATTCTGTCTATCAGCCTTGAGGGCGGAGGCGTGATTCGCCATACTTTACAGCTCCTTTTAAAATTGTCGCAACTCTCGACTCTTGAAATTAAATATTTTAAAAACCCTTATGTTACAAGTATTTAACATACATGTCAAATTATATTTTCTCATTGACTTCATTGTTGCATAGACCTAAAATTACATGCAGAAATGCAAGAAAGACTCAATCGACTTCCGGCAGGTCCAATAAGATTATCCACCGTTCAATCCTATAACTCTCCCTATATTTTTGTGAGGTGAAGCTGAATTATTGATGAGAAAAGTCCTTCTATCCGATCGCAGCATACAGCTTTTATTCGGACCGCTCGACGAGAACATACAATTTCTTGAAAATCTTTTCGGAGTTACTATTCAGGCTCGTGATTCCACTCTTATTATAGACGGGGAAAAAGAAGACGTAATTGCTTTGGAAAAAATTCTTGTGGATTTTTCCGCACTGGTGGACAAAGGGCATTTTATCACCAACGGTGACCTGAAATCAGCGTTTAAGCAGATTGCTGAAGATACAGCGCTTACCTTGCACGACTTTTTCCCCAAGATGCAGCTTCTTGCCACAGGAAAACGCCAGGTTACGCCCAAAAGCCTGAATCAGCGTCGCTATATCGAAGCGATCAAAGAGAAAGATATTGTTTTTGGCATAGGACCGGGGGGAACGGGGAAAACCTTTCTCGCAGTTACTCTGGCTCTTGTTTCTCTGTTCGAAAAACAGATTTCGAGGATTGTGCTGACCCGCCCTGCGGTCGAAGCTGGGGAAAGGCTCGGGTTTCTTCCGGGGGATATTGAAGAAAAGATCAATCCGTATCTGCGTCCTCTTTACGATGCCCTATATTTCCTTCTGGATAGCGATAAAATACATCGATATATGGAGGACGGTACCATTGAAATAGCC
>JARRLM010000623.1:0-1464 GCA_037386985.1 Acidobacteriota bacterium
GATGCTGAAAGAGGATCACAGGGGAGTCCACGTCGGGAGGTGCGATTTTTTAAAGACAACAACAATGGCGGGTGTGGCTGTAACTTTTCCGGAGACTCTTCTGCAGAGTTCTGAGAGCGTTGTGAAGTCGGGGAATCGAGGAAACAGAAGGAAATTGCTCCTGTTGAGCGGCCGTCCTGAGGCATATGAACGTTTGATTCAGTCGGTAAAATCCATCAAGGAGTTTGAATTTACCGTAGCCTTGATTCAGCCCGATTATCAGAAACCACAGGAAATATTAAAAATATACAGACCGAAGCACCGGATATTCTGTTCTTTGGCATGCCGGGGACATTAAATCCGGGGAATATTCCCGTAGCCCTGGGCTATATCGATGTTCCCGTAATACTTCTTCCTCCGTATCTTGACCTGATCATGCTGGAAGCAGATGTGGCTGCAGCATTCCGGGCAAATGGAACGAATGCAGTGCTTGCGAATTCTGAAGCGCATGCAATCGAATTGATAAAGATTTTGGCAACGCCCAGCCTTCTTCAGGGCAAACGGGCTGTTATCTATGGCAGGCCATTCGACTCCTCCAGCGTACCGGCGCACAATCTGGATGCAGAGACTATCTATAAACGCACAGGCGTCCACCTGGAATTCCGGCCGCTGGAGCAACTGAAACCGATGCTTGAAACCGTTGATTCGGCAAGTGCCAAAAAAGAAATGGAAAGGTGGAAACGAGAAGCGGTATCTATTGTCGAGCCCTCAGATAAAGAACTTTTTGAATCCAGCAAAATGTATGTTTTGTTGCGCACCATCATTGAAAATGAAGGATTGTCGGGAATCTCGATAGATTGTCTGAATTTCTCATTTAATCCAAAGCCGATACTGCCGACCCCTTGCCTGGCATTTTCAAGATTGCGCGATGAAGGATTCGCGCTTCCATGCGAAGCAGATGTATGCGGGATGCTTTCCTCAATGGTATTGCAAGAGATCAGTCAAAAGCCTTCGTATTTCTGCAATGTCTCGTCGGTGGATAATGAAGAATCCAGCACTGTACTCCGACATTGTGTTGCTCCCTTGCGCCTATTGGGCCGCAACGCCCCGGTGCTGCCATACAATCTCCGCGATTACCATGGGACAGGCAGGGGGGCAACTCCGGAAGTCTCCTTCCCCCCGGGTCTTGAAGTGACATTTGGCGGATTCAGCAAAGACCTGAAAGAATTTGTGATGTGGCCTGGAACGATTCAAGCGGGGATCAAGGATACGGATCGCCTGTCTTATAATCAACTTCTGCCTGAATTTAAAAATATGCGCAGGTATTGTTCGAACCGGGCCGAACTAAAAATCAAAGAAGTAGATGTTTTCCTTCAGAAAATCGTAGGGATTCATCACGTGATGGTTGCCGGGATTTATACGAAGGAGCTTCGTGAAGAAATGATTCGATTGAATGTGAATGTCATTGGCCCTATCGATTCGGCG
>JARRLM010000623.1:1525-3390 GCA_037386985.1 Acidobacteriota bacterium
TCGGCGGCTCCCGTATAAGGGGACGAACCCTGATTTTGAATTTCGGTGTAACTTCTGTTTGAGCAATCTCTGGCTGGTGATTTGTACTTGCCCCGTTCACTCAGCGTATTGCCGGCGCAGGCACAACGCGTTTTCCCTGATTGAGAAGTGCATGATGAATACGTGATTTGAATCGCCATCCCTGTGGTGTCCTGGCGTAAACATCCTCATAATAGCCATCGTATTCAATTTTATTGGGATCGCCGCCCAATCCAATCATCAGCATGTCGACAGTCCCCGTAGCCCCGTCCTCAGTCGGGGTGATAATATGGTTGACGTAGATGTGATGGATGCCCTCTTCGATCCAGGGTACATTCTTGCATCCGTTCACGCCGCCCCCGGAAGCCTCGGCCAGCCGTTCGCGTCCCTGCCATTTCGAGCCGACCTTGCCGTTCATTGAGGGAGCGAAGAATCCGTCGGGCGTGAAGAGATCGGCGTAGTCATATCCTTTGTTGGAGCATGTATCGATAGCACGCGCATACTTCGCCACCAGTTGTTGGATCTGAAAATAATCCAGTGCGGTAAGCTCTGCGGTCCCGGCGTTCTGCGCGGATGCGGTAGAGACAAGTATCAAAAACAGGGCGAGCATTATTTGAGTCTTCATTGTGTTTCCTCCCTAAGCTCCTGAGATTATAGAACTTCCCAAAGGTGATTAGGAGTATTGAGATCTTCCCATTCTGAGGAAGTTTGCAATCCACCCTTGGCTTCAGTTCCATCGAAGTCGGAAGAGGGTTCTTTCGCATATTACGGCTTCATTGTGCCAGATGACGGTATCCGTGTTTAGGGCTTCCCCGAATATCATGTCCTCAATCCTAGAACGGTATATCATCATCCAGTTCTCCGGATGCTTCGACCTCGTCCTGCATTGGTGTTTGGCTATCGGCTGCGCCCTCTTTTCCTTCTATCTTCCAGCCCACAAGGTTGTTGAAATAACGCCCGTTGTATTCCCGTCCACGGATATCGAAAAACACCTTGATTTCCTGTCCTACAGAGATGCTGTCGAGCAGACTCACTTTATCTTGCAGAAATTCCAGGTTGATGTCCTGAGAATATTTTCCATCCTCGCTGAAGATCCTGAACAAGCTTCACTTTTCCGGTCAATTCATATGACATTGTTCTCTCCATTTTTATTCCAAACTATTTCCGAAGAATAGTAAGATCAGATTCAGAAATTCAAGGAAAATGACATAAGATGGAATCATCGGCAGCGGCAATGGGTCCGATAGTCAAAAGGGTTTCAGGAACAGGGCCTAATTTTTCTATCCGTCCATTTCAGGTCTGAAACCAAATAAAGGAGGTATCCCATGAAGTATATTTCATTCACTCTCTGTCTCTTTATTGTCCTGTCCCTTTTAACGTCATGTAATACGCAACCTGAAGCAGCGGCTGAGGAAACCGGATCGAATATTCAAGGCGTATGGACGATTGAGTCTATGGACGTGGGAACCGCTGAAAACAGAAGAACTATCGTACCCCGTGCTTTTATGATTTTTATTTTGGAAAAACATTACAGCGCCATTCGCGATCTAGCGGAAAAACCGGTCCCGGGTGAGGAAGACTCCGCAAGATCCTTCATGGCTGATGCCGGAACCTACGAATATGATGGCAAGGAACTGGTTGTTCATCATCAGGTAGCAGGGTTTCCCAGCCTGGGATCGATGACTTTCAAGTGTTCCATGGAAGGAGACAACATCCTCATCCTGGAACCGCAATACGACAAAATGGTCATGCCGGGAATGGATCATATTAAACCTACAGCTGATGGTGAGATGGGCTATGGTGATATGGCAACTCGCTATATATTCAGGCGGCTTGAATAGAACACT
>JARRLM010000624.1:0-3019 GCA_037386985.1 Acidobacteriota bacterium
TTGTCAGGGAAGTATCTTGTTTCACATCTTCAATGATTTCATTCATCGCCTCTTTTTCCTTGTCGAGACGGACTTCATCCTCCCAGGTGTGCTTCAACTCGTTGGAGGCTTTCTTGAATTCGGCCAAGCCCTTGCCGATGGTTTTTCCGAGCTCCGGCAGTTTTCGCGGCCCGAAGATGATCAGGGCAATAATGAATATTACTACAATTTCCGGCATTCCCAAGGAACCCATACAGCACCTGCTTTCCCGGTATTCATCGTGTAATTCAACCGTGATGAAAGTCTAAATTAGCCCATACTGTAAGTCAAGATTTGTAGCACTTCCCTTAATTTAGTTTTAAAAATATCTCATATTACATAAATGTTCAGACTGAGAAAGCGCTAATTTTTTCCTCAATGCCGGTAGGGTCTTCGAAGGTCTTAAATTGAAGCGGGGGTTGCAAGAAGGTCGGAGTCTTGTCACTATTGTTCTTAGCTGGTATACTTTTCCTGTTTAGGAAAAAGGATTGGAGCCAAACCTTAATGAAACGTAGATTTGCCGTTGCCTTATGCATGGTGATGCTTTGCTCCACACTGGCCGTGGGATTCTTTGGCAACAGAGCTTCAGCCGTACCCGGAGCCGCAGACGAGAATTCGTCCAATGAATTTCTGCATAATTTCTCCGAAGCGCTGGATACAATCCAGATGAATTATGCGGAAGATATCGGTGCCGACAAGCTGGTTTACAGCGCGATAAAAGGAATGCTTCGGGCCCTGGATCCACACTCGAACTTTTTAGATCCCAAAGAATTCGCAAGCTTGAGAGAGGACCAGCACAGCAGATACTATGGTCTCGGCATACGCGTGCGTCCTCAATATCGCGACCGCGGGAGGGTTGTCATTGTTGAACCGCCTGCCATCGGTACCCCCGCAGAAAAGAAAGGATTGCGTGCAGGGGACGTCATCACACATATCGAGGATGAGCCGATCGACGATTGGACCTCGGACGAAGTTGTCAATCACTTGAGAGGGCCTCGCGGGACAACAGTCAACATTACGGTCGAGCGTCCCGGTATCCGCGAACCCCTTCAATTTGCGGTGGAACGGGACGAAATCCCCACGTATACGATTCCCTATGCATTTGAAATCCGCCCCGGGATAGGTTACATAAAACTTGAACGTTTTGCTGAATCATCAGGGGATGAATTCAGAGCCAAAGCAGAAGAATTGGGAGTAGAAAAGCTTTCGGGATTAATACTCGACTTAAGGAATAATCCCGGCGGATTGTTGAATCAGGCTATTGCAATTTCAGATTTCTTTCTTCCCCGCGGTGAAATAATCGTCTCCACCAAGGGACGCGACCAGTTTCGGGAAGGGTCTTGTTCAGTCGGTTTATACCTTCGATAATAACACTGGAATGGCGTTAACTACGGCAAAATACTACACCCCCAGCGGAAGACTGATCCAGCGCGATTATTCCGTATCCTCCTTTGAATACTATTACATGAATGAAAATGGTGGCGATTTTACTTTAGATGATTCCCAGAGAGAAATCAGGGAAACGGACAGCGGCCGCACTGTTATGGGTGGTGGGGGGATCACGCCTGATATAGTGGAGCCGGCACGGGAACTGGAGCGTTTCGAGGGGATTTTGGCCACGAAAGATGTCTTTTTTCAATATGCGCGCCGGCTGACCTCGGGCGATGTGGCTGCAGCCGGAAGTTTTACCGAACAACTGAAAAAAATAGAAACGGGGGAATCGGAAAGCAAGATCCCCGATGTTATTCCGGAGCTTGTAATAACAGAAGAAATACTCGTCGATTTTAAGGAATATTTACGCAGTCGTAATATCGAATTTACGGAAGAAGACATTACCAAGAGTGCAGGTTATATAAAGCGACGAATAAAGGAGGAGGTTTATAACTCGTCGTTTGGTCTCCAGGAAGGCTATAAAGTGGGCATTCAGGGAGACAGGCAGGTTTTAAAGGCTTTAGAAGTATTGCCTGAAGCGAAGTTGTTGATGACGTCAGGCCGGATTAAACCGGCAATGCAGAATCAGAGCAACTAATCAGTATTCCAAATTCACGGTGCGGTGGGTCTTACGCCGCAGAGGAAATCGGGCTCAAGAATTTGGAATGCTGTAGAAGCCCGATTCTGAAATCCGGTATGCAAGAAAAAGCTTTTTTCACTGAGCGGTTAATGTGTCATGCAGAGAATACCCAGAGCAGGTTTGAAGGCGGATGCAAAGCAACCCGAGAAAGCAGCTTTAGCTTGTCTGTTTGGAATCCATGGGGAAAGAGTTTGGTATTGAATTTCCAAATTAATACTTAGGGTCCAAATAATTATGAATCAATTCCGGTCCGGCTTAGTCTTGATACTTGTGTGCTGTGTTCTTCTCACTACGGAAATCAACAGTGAGAATGATTCAGTCTCCTTTTCTGCAACCCTTGCTACAGCGGAAACAAATCCCGAATTCGACAGAATGGGGTATATTCTAAGGAATTCCTATGTCCCAAGGGGTCTGTCCGAGGTCCTGCAGGCGTCTCATGAAAAATATCTCGAAGGCTGTGATCTGGTTCAGACAGGAGAATCGGAAAAGGCACAAATCTACTTTAACGAGGCTGTCGACATGCTTTTATCTCCGAAATGGGATAGAACTTCGACGCAGCATCTCAATCTTTTTTTTGGCTCAACGATGGTCGAAGGTCTTTTGTCGACGGGTTCATGCGTTCTGGAAGATACAGGCCGATAATTGAAAGGATTTTTCGCGAGGAATCGATTCCGCTCGATCTCATGTACCTGGCGCAGGTTGAAAGCCGTTTCAAACCGAGGGCTTATTCGAAAGTCGGAGCAAAAGGAATCTGGCAGTTTAGCAAGGATACGGCCATTCAATATGGTTTAAGGGTGACGGCAGATGTTGATGAACGTTCCGATCCGGAAAAATCCACCCGGGCTGCAGCGCGGTACCTGAAAGATCTTCACGAGACGTTCGGCGACTGGACTTTGGCTCTGGCCGCGTACAATTGGGGTGGCACTCGGA
>JARRLM010000625.1:0-2674 GCA_037386985.1 Acidobacteriota bacterium
GTATGACTTTGGGCGAGTTATATCTTCCCGGAGAGACGGAAGACGAAGTTTTAATATCCTGCCATACGTGTCATCCGTCCCTGTGCAATGATAATCTCTCAGGAGTGGCAATCGCCGTTTTCCTGGCAAAGTACATCCATTCCGTTGCCCACAGATATTCCTGGAGATTTCTTTTCCTTCCCGGAACGATCGGTTCCATAGCATGGCTTGCATTGAACGAAGAACGGACTGAAAGGATCAAACATGGATTGATTCTGGCCTGCCTCGGCGATTCGGGCAAAATGACTTACAAGAGAAGCAGGAGAGGGAACGCTGAAATTGACCGGGTTGTGGAGTATGTTCTTCGTACATCCGGAAACCCGTATGAGATAGAGGACTTTTCTCCTTATGGATACGATGAACGTCAGTTCTGTTCGCCGGGATTTAACCTGCCGGTAGGTTGCCTGTCCAGAACTCCCCACGGTTGCTTTCCTGAATACCATACATCAGCGGATAATCTCGAATTCATCCGGGCGTCCGCGCTGGAGGATTCATTTTCAAAAATCCTGTCGATTTTATCAACACTGGAATCCAACAGGACCTATAAAAATCTGAATGCCAAATGCGAGCCGCAATTGGGAAAACGTGGTTTATACCGCACAACCGGCGGGCGTGTGGTCAGTCCCGAGGATGAGACGGCGCTTCTGTGGATCCTCAACTTTTCCGACGGTCAACACAGTATCCTTGATATCGCCGAACGCTCATGCCTGGATTTTAATCTCCTTAAAAAAAGTGCCGATATGCTTAGAGAGCACGGCCTGCTTGCCGAAGAATAGAAATGCCGGCGATCCGGAAGCGCCCCGGAACCGGGTCGGAGCAGCACCGGCCTTTCTGCTGATAATGAAGGTGCTGCCTGTACACGAACATAAATTCATTTTCCAAATACGACTGAATGATTATGACCCCAAAAACAAAGTGCCGATTTTGTGGAGCCGAAGTAACGCAGACTTTTGTTGATCTTGGAATGTCTCCGCTATGCGAGAGCTATGTCAGCTTGGACCAGATGAACCAAATGGAACCGTTTTATCCTCTGCATGTGAAGGTATGTTCAGACTGCTTTCTCGTCCAGCTCGAGGAGTATGTCGCTCATGAAGATATTTTCAGCGATTATGCCTACTTTTCATCCTATTCCGATTCCTGGCTGGCACATGCCAGGGCATACACCGATAAAATGATAGAACAATACAGTCTTTATAAGGAGATTTTTGTGGATGATCTTGCAATCAACGAAGGCTATCTACTTCAGTATTTTGTGAATAGAAACATACCGGTACTGGGCATCGAACCCGCGGCAAATGTAGCTGTCGTAGCGGAGGAAAAAGGTGTCCCGACTCTGGTGAAATTCTTCGGCAGGGAATTGGCCATGGAATTGGCGGAAGAAGGCAGGAAAGCGGATCTTATATTGGGCAACAACGTACTCGCTCAAGTGCCCGATCTCAACAGCTTCGTCGCCGGAATGAAGATCCTGCTTAAGCCGGCCGGCCTGATCACACTTGAATTTCCCCATCTCTTACGTCTGGTGGCGGAGAATCAATTCGATACCATTTACCATGAACACTTCTCGTATTTTTCACTACTGACAACCGACCATATATTCCAGGCACACGGAATGAAAATTTTTGATGTTGAAGAGATCTCAACTCACGGCGGCTCTCTGAGGGTATACGGATGCCACCAGGAAGACGGCTCAAAACCTGTAAGTTCAAAAGTAACGGCACTTTTGGAGCGGGAGAAGGTTGCCGGTTGCGGTCAGCTTGAATATTACGCGTCGTTCGCGGAACAGGTCGAGAAAACGAAGTACCAGCTTCTTGAATTCCTGATCCAGGCAAAGAAATCCGGCAAAACTATCGCAGGGTACGGAGCGCCGGGTAAAGGAAATACGCTCCTTAATTACTGCGGAATCCGGACGGACTTTATTGATTACACCGTAGACCGCAGCCCGCACAAACAGGGAAAATTCCTGCCCGGCACGCACATACCCATTTATCATCCCGACAGGATTACAGAAACCAGGCCGGATTATGTGTTTATTCTTCCGTGGAATCTAAAGAATGAAATCATGCAGCAGATGGCGCATATCCGAGAATGGGGTGGGCAGTTTTTTGTGCCCATTCCATCCCCCACTGTTTTCCCTTGAGTTCGGCTTTGTTCCGGGCTCATTAGTAATATTGAGAGAGGTCCTATGAAAGATTAGGGAAACGGACAGCAGCCTGCCCAAACCGATGATTGAAATCGGCTATCGTCCCATACTCTGGCATGTCATGAAATACTATGCACACTTCGGACACAAGGAATTCATTCTCTGCCTTGGATACAGGGGCGATATCATCAAAAATTACTTCCTGAATTACGATGAGTGCCTCTCAAACGATTTTACGCTTTCCTGGGGAGGCAAGAAGCTGGATTTGCACAACAGCGATATCCATGATTGGGAGATCACGTTCGCCGATACCGGCGTTCATTCCAACATAGGGCAACGCCTTGTGGCAGTCAAAAAATACCTGGAAAAGGAGGATGCTTTTCTGGCAAATTATGCCGACGGCCTTACGGACCTGGATTTGAACCGGAGCATTGAAACCTTTAATAAAAGCGGTAAGATTGCATCTTTCCTCTGTATGAAACCCAACCTGAGTTT
>JARRLM010000626.1:0-2779 GCA_037386985.1 Acidobacteriota bacterium
GCCATATGGACCTCTGCCAACCACAAAAACCACTTTCCCCTGATGCCTGCCTAGTCCATCCCCTCCGTAGATGAGTTTCTCGATTCCAATTTCGAAGAATGGGCGGGATCGGTTCGAGGGACTCATATTAAAAAATTAATCTGAAGATTGAATTTTGTCATCGATGAGAAACGGATGAATTAGAGGCGGAAAAGACTGAACTCGCGAATATTGAACTTTTGATGGACTTTGCCTCGTATGTAGTTGTTATGGATCTTCCGATACATCTCTTTCGGCAGCTTCTTGCGATAAACCTTGAGTTCTGTTTTGGCGTCATGCTCCCATTCGGCGATCTGTTCGGCCGAAACACCGGTCAGCAATGCATCAACCAGGATTTCATCCACAATTCCAAGATCCCTGTCAATCACTTCCAGGTCCATTCGGGTGTTGGACTGAAGTGGCTGCACAACTTCTTCCAGCCTTTCCAGTACTCGATTCGTGCCCTCAATCGCGGATTCACATAATCGATGTTCTGTAGCCAGCATTTTTATTTCCTGGATAATTGCGGTTAAGTATTCTAAAGCTTCTGAGACTTCGTTCTCGTCGTATGCACCGGGAAAGGCTTCCTTCTCAGTTGAATCATTTTGTTTCTCAGGGCCTTCCCGCGTCTCTCCAACTCGGGAATCCTGGTACCCTGCATATTCGGCCATGACGGCATCATGGCAATAGCAGAGAGAGTTCAATTTTGTATTTCCACGCCTGTGCCTCGACAAGAAGCTGTCCATTGCTCTGTCAATACCCCGAAGTGCTACTTGCAATGGCACTCCGGCATCCTTCCACTCGGCGATCAATCTCCAGTCCATCGGAGAAACGAGAAGATGCTTGCCGCGCCGCTTCACAAAATGCTCTTCAATCTCAGTGAAATAATTATAGTAATTCATCACTTCAAACTTCAAACTCCAAACTCTATCAGTGTTTAAAGTGGCGGATTCCTGTAAAAACCATGGCGATGTCTTTCTCATTGGCGGCATCGATAACTTCGGAGTCCCGCATGGAACCTCCTGGCTGTATGACAGACCGGATTCCATAGTCGGCTGCAGCCAGTAAGCCGTCAGGGAATGGGAAAAAGGCATCTGAAGCCATAGCGGCATTTTCCAGTGGAAGGATTGCCTTCTGGGCGCCCAATTTTACCGAATCCACTCGACTTGTCTGCCCTGCGCCGATTCCCAACATACGTGAGGCGTTTGCGAAAACGATTGCGTTGGATTTTACGTGCTTTACAACCCTCCATCCAAACAGGAGTGCTTCCAGTTCCTCCGGCGTCGGCGTGCGTTTTGTTACGGTTTTGAGGTCCTCGGGACGAACATAAAAAGTATCCTTGTCCTGGGCAAGGTAACCCCCTCCTATCTGGCGGTGCTGTGGTGAAATGGATGTATCGGATTGTATCTTCAGAAGGGAAAGCAGAGACCGGGTCGCTGTCGCGTGCCAGCATGTAGGCGGACACAAGGGTATCGGATTGGGCGACGCCGCAGGGATTTGTATGTTTAATAACGGCAGCGGCGGGTCTGTCGAATTCAAGAATGAGGTTCCATGCGCTGTCTGAATCGAGGAGATTGTTATAGCTGAGTTCTTTGCCATGCAGGACTTCCGCTCCTGCGATGCCCACAACGGGTTCGTCAATTTTGCGATACAGCGCACTGCGTTGATGAGGATTCTCGCCATAGCGAAGATCACGCACCTTTTTCAAAGTCAGGACCTCGATCGCAGGTAATTGTTCCAAATCCTTCTGAGCTCCCTCGGCGGACCACTCCCGTTCTGCGAAATAGGAGGCGATTGCGCTGTCATAGGAAGCCGTGGATGCGAATGCTTTCTGGGCCAGGAGGAATCTGGTTGAATCGCTTAAGCTGCCGTTGTTGACCTTCAATTCATCCCGGATCCACCCGTAATCCGACGGATCGGTGACAACGGCAACACTCGAATGGTTTTTCGCCGCAGAGCGAATCATGCTTGGACCGCCAATGTCGATCTGCTCAATTACCTCCGGATAGGTTGCTCCTTCGCGTGCAGCCGTTTCCTGGAACGGATAGAGATTTACGACAACCATGTCGATAGGCCGGATATTCTGTTCCTCCATCTGGTCTTGATGGGAAGTTTTGTCTCTCAGTGCCAACAGGCCGCCATGTATGGCCGGATGGAGAGTCTTCACCCTCCCGTCTAGTATTTCCGGGAATCCCGTGTATTCAGAGACATCGACTACGGGAATATTTTTTTCCCGCAGATAGCCTGCCGTGCCTCCGGTTGACAACAGTTCCACACCCAGTTCGTTAAGAAGAAGGGCGAATTCCGCCAGTCCCGCCTTGTTGGAGACGCTTACCAATGCTCGATGAATACGAACCATATACTCCTCCTGAATGATATGTTATGAACAACCTGAGGCCGGAAAACCCGGAGGATTCAAAAACACAATAAACCGCATTCAGCTTGCAGAAGTACGTTGGATACACGTACCTCAATGAATGAAATGTCGACCATGTGCCATCGCATCCGGTACTAGCTTACATGCGATAGGAGCCTGTTTTAATATAAAAATGCAATCAGCAGCAATAATTCCAGATTATGGATATCTAAATTTGTGGATCAAGGTGTTTGCCCTTCGAACTAATCCGTTGAGAGACCCCCCGGCTCTTCCGGAGAGGCAGCAAAGGTTTGACAGATCCGGGAGTCCACAGGGAATAATCTCTCGTGTGTTTGATCTACAAGGTCAGGTTTTTATCGTCGTTTCAAAGACATACACATTCGG
>JARRLM010000627.1:0-3533 GCA_037386985.1 Acidobacteriota bacterium
ATAGCGAGCGTTCACATCGGCACTCCTGCGTGCGCCGTAACGGTACAATTCAAGGGTTACGTTGCCTTTGCTTACGCTGCCGCTTGAATAGGTCTCGTGTTCTGCGAATGGCCAGACAACGGGCAACTGGAGTGTCTCGGAAAATATTTCAAAGAGGGCCCTTGGATCATTCGATTCAATCAGGATACGGTCTGCCTGGCGAACAACAGGGCCCCTTCGTTTCGTTCTTTCCTGGGAGGTCCCGAAAGGGAGCGAGATGAAGAGAAGCACAATAAAAACGATGCCGCGTCGAAATTTTGCATTCATCTTGTCAGCCTTTCTCACGGCTTCTGGCCTCTGACTCCTGTTAATATGCTAATTTCTTCCTGCACCGGGCCGCAAGGTCATATAAATACGGTAATGTGCCTGCATTTTCCGAAACAAGGCAGAGGTTTTCCACTCCCGGCCGGACATGTTTAAGGTAGCTTTTTAAGCCGCGAGTCATTCCCAGGAATCCGTAGGCGCCGAGAGCCTGCATCAGACGCTGGGCGGAAGCTTCCCTGAAAGCTTCCCGGAATTTGACCCAGTCTGTTTCCTCTTTCGATATCCGGAAATAAAATAGGAGTAACTCTTCCCGTTCATTTTCTGATAAGGAGACATAGGGATCATACAAAAGGGATCCCAGGTCATAAAAAAGAGTTCCCCGGCGCATACCCTGATAATCGATTAAAAAGGGCTTGTTTCTCCATATCATAACATTCTGCGATTGCAGATCGCGATGCACGAGGCATTGCCGGAGGGATGAAAGTCTTTCCGCCAATGCGGCCAGTTCGGTTGCAAGCTGTGTCAGAAAAAGGGGTTCGGGCATTATTTTGCAGAGTTTGCCGACAAAATTTTCCAGGAAATAATCCCTTTCCCAACAGTATAGTTCTGGCCCGAAAGCTTCCGCCAGTTGTACGCGTTCGCCCGGAACCAGCTCTACAGGGTAGGAATGGAGGCGGTTCGCCACGGCAAGCGTTTTTTGATAGAGAGCCCGTCGATTTTCCCACGGTAAATGGCTCAGAGACCAGAGGTCCGTTTTCCCCAAATCCTGAATGACAAGGAAACATTGCATGGGTTCATGTCCCAGTATATGGGCTATTGGGATCTCTATGTCGTCGAGAAAGCGGGCGATATCGGCGAAGCTGGCGTTCTCACGTCGTGCTGGATTGTAGTGTGCAAGTACAGCCGATTGCGTCCCGTTCCACCGTAGTCGATAATAGGAACGGTCCGAACCTCTTCCGGCAAAAGGATTCAGTTCGACATCCGTGGACTGTGCAATCCCAAGGACTTTTTTGGCATAGTCAACCATTCCATCGGGGATTTTCATAAATCCTCCGGCTCCTCGATCCCGTTCCTTAAATCTTCATACACACCCGGAGAACCGATGTCGTGCCAGCAGCCTTCATCGACGACAATCCCTGCAATGGAGTCGCTGAAGGAGAGATGTTTCCACGGCATAGATCCCGGTAAATAGGCACTGTCGTATGCCTGGATTCCCAAGGGAGTTGCGGATATCGCAGACGGAGTCCCTTGCGTCTAAAGCTACGTTCAGAAGAGGACCCTGGCTTCGCAGGACTAATGTGGCTTCAGGTCTCTTCAGGTTATGAAATTCCAAGAACCCATCCAAAGAAAAATCTGCAAAGACGTCGCCGTTATAGCAGACGATGGCTTCATCTTCTGCAAGAAGGTCTTCAATATTTTTCAATCCTCCTGCTGTATCGAGCAGCGTGGGTTCATGGCGGAAAAAAATAGGCCGGCCGCGCCATTGCCTGTCCGGGAATTTCTCAACATATACTTCTGGTCGGTGGTGCGTGTTCACGATAAAGCGATCCGTCCCTGCACTTATAAGATGATCCATGGCGTAGGTGATAATGGGGCGTCCTCCAATTTCCAGGAGCGGTTTCGGACACGTTTCCGTAAAAGGGAGCAGCCGCAAGCCTAATCCGGCGCCTGGAATAAAGGCGGTTTTGAATCTTCGTCCCGTTTTCCCTGTTTCCATGGACTCATACTAGCGTTAACGTGCATTCCCCACTAGCACTAATTTTCATCAGAATTCCTGGTGAACATTAGCGCCGGTTGCTGATGCGGCATTTCACTATTCAAATTCCTATAATGGCCGTTCTCGATTCAAGTGGAATCAGGTATCATCTTCTATCATGATTCTTCCCCTTCCCGTATTGGTGAAATGGGGATGGCAACGCTCTCTGCCGGAGAGCCATAATAGGAGTCGGTACAGTGAAAGTAGGATTTGTCGGCTGGCGCGGTATGGTCGGATCCGTTCTTATGGAGCGGATGCGTGAAGAAGACGGTTTTTCAGGCCTGGAATCGCATTTTTTTACCACTTCAAATATCGGAGGTCGAGGGCCGGACGTTGGAGAAGGAGAAACGGTTCTGAAAGACGCTTTCGGGCGACTATACTACAGAAGTTTATAAGAAGATTCGCCGGGCTGAATGGTCCGGGTATTGGATCGATGCAGCATCGACGCTGCGGATGGCCGACGACGCGCGCATAATCCTGGATCCTGTTAATCGTGAGGTAATAGATGATGCTCTGGCTGCTGGAGTCAAAACCTATGCGGGCGGAAACTGTACTGTCAGCCTCATGCTTATGGCGCTGGCGGGGCTTTTTAAAGCCGACCTGGTGGAGTGGCTGACATCGATGACCTATCAGGCTGCATCCGGAGCAGGTGCGGCATATATGCAGGAGCTTGTCGCGCAAATGCTGAGGATCGCCGACAGTGCAAAGCCGGTGCTTAATGATCCGGCAGCAACGGCGCTTGATCTTGATCGATGCGTTACAGACGCCTTGAGGGCCGATTCATTGCCGACTGCAAACTTCAATGTGCCGCTTGCTGCAAGCCTCATACCATGGATCGACCGCCCTGTGGATAAAGGCCAAACCCGGGAAGAGTGGAAGGGAATTGCAGAGACCAACCGGATTCTCTGCACCAGAGAGGAAATCCCCATAGACGGTATTTGTGTCCGTATCGGTGCCATGCGGTGTCTTTCAGAACCGTTTCTCCTTCTCCAACGTCCGGCCCTCGACCTCCGATATTTGAAGTGGTAAAAAAATGCGATTCCAGGCCTGAAAAACCGTCTTCTTCACGCATCCGCAAGATGCTTATCGGGGATGAGTATCTTGCGGCATTTTCCGTAGGCGACCAGCTTCTGTGGGGAGCGGCCGAGCCATTACATCGAATGCTTCGCATTCTGAGAGAATATCTGGGCCGTTAATCTGAACAGGAAGGGCAGATCAGCATAGGGCGCGCTTTCGAACGATTCATTCCTGATGACGGGAAAAAGCCAGAATACCCCATGCCTCTGCCGCAGCCTGCGGCTGGTGTATGGCTGGGATGAATGGCAACAGGAGATTGGGAGCGAAGCCCCCATGGCTTTTATTTCTAAGGAAGAAGCTCCGACTTACGGTCGGAGTTCTTTACTCCCACAGTTCCGATGATTCCTGGATCGCGTAATATCCCTCGCGCGCCCGGACGCGCAACTCGGGCTTTCCC
>JARRLM010000628.1:0-2708 GCA_037386985.1 Acidobacteriota bacterium
GTGCAGCTTGCCTTTCCAGAGATGTACCAGGTTCCCGTTCATATCGATGAGACGCCCTTCCTCGGAGGAAAGAATCGTAAAGCCGTTCCAGCACTTATCCGGTTTATAGATAGTCGTTCCGAGAGGATAAACGCTTGGATCCGCCTGGATAATTACCGGCGCCAGTATCAGTGAAGCCAGAACAATGAAGCCTCCCCAATGTTTCATCGCATGTTCTCCTTGGCTTGTAATTGTGTATCTTCGGGAGGTTCAATTTACCACAGACTGTTGAATTTTCGTTACTTATTACCAATTCAAGTAATACAAACAAAATGATCTATAATAGAAAGAAGAATGCCGGGACTCTAATGGTATTCATGAACAGAAGAAGGACGGTAAAAATCGTATGAAACGAAGGGAACTTTTCAATCTCGGAATCCCCCGGGGAGACACTATGGATCTGGCCCTGCGTCTGGCCAGGCGATTCAGGGAGGCAGGCTTATCTACGGAATCGATACGGTCGAAAATAACCGCCTTTGCCGAACATCCGGAAAGTCATCAAAACGATCCGGATTTCCGCGAACTGGCCTCGGCTTTTCTTAGAAGAGCGAAAGCACGAGCCCGGTTTGAAGAGAGGGCTGAACCGGCGACTTATCAAAGCTGGGGTTCGGATTTTGACGAGACATCGGTTGTACAGATTGAAAACGCCTGTAAACTGCCGGTTTCGGTCGCCGGCGCACTCATGCCGGATGCTCATACGGGATACGGCCTGCCGATCGGCGGTGGTCTGGCGACCCGGAACGCCGTTATTCCCTACGCGGTGGGAATGGATATAGCCTGCCGCATGAAAATGACCGTACTGGACATGCCTGTCTCAACAATCCGCGGTGAAGAGGGACACCTCAGAAAGGTGCTGGAACAGGAAACCCGTTTCGGCGTCGGGGTCGGATTCAAACATAACCGCGACCATGCCGTCATGGAGCGGGACTGGTCCGTCAGCCCCGTTACGCGGCAAAACCGGGATAAGGCCTGGAAACAGCTTGGCTCCAGCGGCAGTGGAAATCATTTTGTCGAATTCGGCACACTGACTCTCGACCGGGAAGACCTCGGACTCGAGGCAGGCGTTTACTTTGCCCTTCTCAGCCACAGCGGCAGCCGGGGTACGGGCGGAAGCGTCGCCCAGCACTACAGCAAACTCGCCATGAAGATGCACCCCGAACTTCCCAGGGAACTGCTTCATCTTGCCTGGTTCGATCTTGACAGCGACCCGGGCCGGGAGTACTGGGCTGCCATGGAACTTATGGGACATTACGCGGCCGCCAATCACCAGCTCATTCATCGTCACATCGCGCATGCGCTAAAGGCCCGGGTTCTGCTCGACATCGAAAACCACCATAACTTCGCATGGAAGGAGAACCATTTCGGGCAAGACGTTATCCGACTCCGGCAGGCAAAGGCGTGCTCGGAATCATTCCCGGTTCCATGGCGACTCCGGGATACGTTTGTCGCGGAAAAGGAGTGCCGGAGTCGATGAACTCGGCAGCCCACGGAGCAGGACGGGCTATGAGCCGGAAAGCCACAAAAAACTCCTGCACCTGGCACGAAGCCCGGAAGCTCCTCAAGGAACGTGATGTTGTGCTGATTTCAGCAGGTCTGGACGAAGTGCCGATGGGCTATAAAAACATCGAGAAAGTGATGGCTGCCCAGAAGGATCTGGTCGGCATCGCCGCTCGTTTCGATCCAAAGCTGGTAAAAATGGCCCCTGCCGGAGATCGTCCTGAGGATTAACCTGCATGTCTCACAACCAGATGAGGGGAATCAATCCGGCAATAGCCAGCAGAACCAGGAGCAGCAGGCTCTCCAGCCCTGTTTTGCGATCTCCGAACGCATAAGCGTAAATTCCTTTTGCCACATTATTGCTGGCGGCCGCTATGGTAATGGCGCCCGCAATTACATTCGGTTCATTGGCGATATCCTGCGTCTGGGTCATACTCATGACAAAGGGATCCACATCCGCAACACCGAGAACGGCTCCCAGAATATAAGCACCGCTGTTACCCAAGTAAGAAAAGGCCAACCTGGTAAGAACCAGGATAAGAAGGAAAATACCGGCGAAGAAAAAAGCCGCCCGGAGTTCCAGAGGATTATTATCCTCGAATTTACGATGCAGGTTCCCCGAGAAGTTGTCTTTTCGCCGAGACCACAAAAACCCTGTTATCGCAGCGCTTGCGGCAAGAATTAAAAACGGCCCGCCCAGATGCCGCACCAGTTCCCAGTTAAATATACCTACCAGGATCGTAAGCCTGAGATACATAAATGCTGAAGCCAGAAGAGTGGCTCCCGCAAAGAGGTGTGGGCACCCCTCTCCGACCGAACGTTTCGCCAAGGCCACGGTTGTCGCTGTGGATGAGTATATGCCGCCGAGAACGGCTGAAAGAAGGATACCGCTTTCCCTTGTGATCCGCATGAGCAGATAGCTGGCATAGGATATTGTACATACGGCGACCACCACCAGCCATGTTTTGAATGGATTGATTGCAAACCGGCTGAAATCCTGATTGGGCAACACAGGTAAAATCACGGCTGTCAGCAGCATAAATTTAGTGAATGTGAGGATTTCATTCGGGGCGATGCGTTTTGCCAGGCCTTCCAGCGCTTCCTTCAGCTCAAGAAGGAGAATGCTCGCAACCGTAATCGTAGTGGCAATCCAAAAGTAATCGCGGACGACG
>JARRLM010000629.1:0-2878 GCA_037386985.1 Acidobacteriota bacterium
ACACGACAATGAAATCCGTCGAACACACTCTAGCCTTCGAGCTGCAACAGCCGGTCTCAGAGGTCTTCCCTCTATTTAGTCCGGAAGGGGAAAAGTACTGGGTGCCTGGATGGGACTATCAGAATGTTATGGGTACGACTGAGCTGTTCGAGGACTACGTCTTCTTGACGAACTCTCACGACCACGGGACAACAGTCGCGATTTGGCTGGTAAAGAGGTTTGATCCAGAAACCCATACTATTGAGTACTATAAAGTTGAACCCGATGACAAGATTGGTCTTGTAAGAGTGTGCTGTGTCGCACAGGCTGCTGAAAGAACAAAAGTCGAAGTTACCTATCGGTATATAGCTCTATCAAAAAAGGCGGAAGACTTCATCTCCAGATTCACTGCTGAAGCATACAAGGGCTTCATAGGAAAGTGGCAAATCCTTTTGTCTCAATATTTCGCCTCAAAAAGCTGAGGTTTCGATTCCTTTTCATTACAACCGACTAATACCTTTTTAGCATCTCTAGTGGGCTATTCTGCTTTCCAGACCCATTCACCTGAACCGGAGATGAATGTGTCGGGATTCCTGGTCGACATGTTAAGAAGCTATCATCTCCCGTTCATTAAATACAGCATACACTTCCATCAGAAAATCACGCCAGTCTGAACCGCTCCCATTCAAATCCTAATGGGTTTCCTGTTGGGTGGATGTCCGTGTATTTCCCGGATTTCAGTTACTCGGAATCGGGTCGGACGATGGCCAAAAGCGGGCTGTCGCCACCGGCAAGCCGCGGAAGAAGGCGTTGATGGAATGAATCTCACCTCCCCATACCTTAAAGGCTTCGAAAGTCACCAGCGCGTTGCCTTCACCGTAGGAGGAACCGGTGTGCCCGAAATTCATCCACAGCAGCACGACGCCATTTTCCTCATCCACGGCGGCAACGCTGGCAATGATACTCGGGTGCAAAATGATCCTTTGCGAGTACATGCCGCAATCGACGCGGCCGCAGCCTTTCCCGGCCGTGATCACACCGTTTTCTACACGATAAGTTTCAGGTGCGAAGGGTGTTCCCCCGTCGGTGAAATTACCGATGCGCAGCCCTTCAGTGTAGGCGAGAGCGGTCCTGATCATCGACCCGCGGGACTGTTTTTTGTCTGCCGGTACCGGATCATTCATGCCCCGGATCGGCGCCCCCAGTTCAGTCGGCTGAAACCGGGATTCCGGAGTGACTCGCTGGTGTGTGGCCGCGATCTGCTTTTCCCTATCCAGATAATCTTGGCGGAATTCACCTTTCGCCGTCACGGTTTGCCACAATCCTTCTCCGAGCTTCAGGACTCTTGAGTCCTCGGTAAAGCGGACATTGTCAGCCAGGGGCAGCTTTGAAGGATCATGCTCCACAAGGGCATCGACATACTGTGTAATCATGTCAGTCAGACATGCACGGTCGCAATCTTCCGCGAAGGCCGGTGTCTGCGAAAAACCCGATAGAGCCAATAAAATCGTGACTGCAATGTTCTTTGCGTTTTGAGCATAACATCGTTGAAACATCAATCGTTCTCCAATGAATTGAATGATATGGAACCATCCTAAAGGTATCACCATTTCACTTCCATTAGAACTTTTTCGCCCAGGAAATAAAACCACCCAAAGATTTCGATTGGCAGTACTGGGTCGAACGTTGGGATCAGATGCAAGAGTATTATCTAGTTAAACGAACCGAACGACTTAAGACCATTGTCAATTTGATTGGTGAAACACAGCACGCAGTAAATACCGTATTGGATCTTGGCTGTGGTACCGGAAGTCTGATGGTTTCAGTTTTGGAAGATTTCCCTCACGCCATATCTACAGGAATCGATTTTGACCCCACCATTTTATGGCTTGCAAAAGCCAGGTTGAAATCCTATGGAAGCCGAGTTCGTTTGATTCTGACTGATTTGAGGAATATGACTTGGTTAAAATCAGTGCCGTCTCCATTTGATGCAGTTATTTCCGCCACTGCTCTTCATTGGCTTAAACCGAATGAACTGGGTGTTTTGTACAAGCAGGTTGCTCAAATCCTTCGACCGGGCGGAATATTCTTGAATGCTGACCATGTCGGCAGCGACTACCCGGGGATTCAACGGGCCTGGGAGAAACATCAATCGATCTTGTTCGCTGAGGATGCAAAGCCCGACAGTTATGACTGGGACGGTTTTTGGAACGAATATTTCCAGGCATTGGGGATGGATATCAATAATATTCATACGCGAGTGATCGGAGGATGGGAAGGGGGAGTCGAAGAGGGCCTCCCGCTGACATGGCATTTTGACAGACTTCGTGAAAGTGGTTTTACTTCAGTGGATTGCTTCTGGCGATCTGACTGCGATGCAATTTACGGGGGTATATTGGCAACTTGAGCAGGCACGCCCCTGGGTTCAGCGTCGGCCATCAGTGATTGCGTAATTGAGGACATACAGATCGAGATGAAAATTGTTTATGGAGTTCAGGGTTACGGCAGGGGACATGTTAGCCGGGCTTTAGCTATAATTCCTCATTTGATTCAGCAGGGCCATAAGGTAAGGATTTTTGCCGGGGGAGCAGCTTATGAATTCCTGAAAATAAGTTTTGATGCCACTGAAATTCCATTTCTTAGCAATCATTACCATCCTGGGGACGGACAACCTTCCTTTTGGCTGACTGTAGGGAAACTTTTGCCTCCTGTGGGCCAACTTTTTTTAGGAGCTGTTTTGGGAATTAAGACGGGTTCTTTTAGGAGGGTTTATGATGACATTAAGAAATTTGATCCTGATCTCGTTGTGACTGATTTTGAGAATTGGACCAGAGTAGCAGGAAACAGGTTGGGTGTGCCTGTCGTTAGTCTGGATCATGCCTCCATCATTGCATATTGT
>JARRLM010000630.1:0-1732 GCA_037386985.1 Acidobacteriota bacterium
ACGCCGAGTTCCATGGCGTCGTGCGGATTGATATCGACATAGCCTTCCGCTACAAACGGCATTCGTTTGTCGCGGCGGTATATATCTCCGAAAGGACCGAAGAGGAAGGCCACAAAATCCGTATCGATAGGCATTGTGTGGGCGCCGTGACGATACTTCGGTGTGTGAAAGACAAAACGGTACCCGTCTTTAATGAGCGGGTGCGGCGATGCCTTTGTATCGGCCCAGGCCTTCACCACGTTACGTCCCTGCCGTGTTTCGCACGAGATGTCGACCAGCGAAACGCCGTAGTCCTCCGGACCTTGAGGCCTTAGGCCCTCGCAGGGGCTTGACACGATAACGTTGGGCTCGTAAAAAGTGGAGTCGATAGGCTCGCGATGTACCGGAAGGTTTTCACCGGCTTCGATGAACTCGTCCTCTTCCCGATAAAATTCCAGACGGCCTGTCTTGGTGTACCAGGGCCTGGACTCGGCCACCTGTTCATAACCTACCGAACGGGGATTGGTCCTGTGAAGCATCGGCGTGGGGATACCCTTTTTGGCCTTTTCTTCCAGATCCCTGATTTGATACCCCTTCGTATTTGATGAATTTTCGAGGATCCGCTGCAGGTAGATATCCGTGCGATTCCGTCCGACAAAAGCCCACATGTCCGAAAAACGGCTGTCCCCGGTCAAATCCGACAACTTCTTTCCCACCAGAGCAAGAATTTCAATGTCTCCTTTTGTATCAAAGATTCGCGGAAGAGGGGTGCGCGGAAAAACTGTGAGGAATGGATTTGTCACCGAACAGCACATGTCCGGATGCTTCAGTTCAGCCCAGGAATCCGCTGCAAAGACAATATCGGCCCATTCGCAGGAGGTGGTCCACCACCAATCGTTTACTGCGATCATCTCCATCTTCGGCAGGCCGACTTTCAACGGATGATCTTCATGATTCCAGTAATGCGCAGACTGGGCTTTCCAGTAGACCTTCGGACGGGCGGGTTTTACGGAATCGAGCTCGAGGTCAAAGGGATTTTCGCCGACATACTGGGCCAGGCCGTTGAAAAAGGCCACCCGATGATTGCCCGCAAAAGAGCCCACATTCCCGGAGATCTTCCCCACGTTCCCGGTCAGGGCGGCCAGAAGAAATATTGCCCGGTCCTTGTTGTCGTTGTTGAAAAACTGGTTCGGTCCCATCCCCACGGCAAAGAGGGTATTTCCGGGATCCCCCGCGAGTTCCTTCGCCAGGGACTCGACGGCATCGGCAGGCGCCCATGTGAGATCTTCCACCATTTCAGGATCGAAGTGGGCCAGATAGTCTTTGATCAACTGGAAAACGGGACGACAGCGCACTTTCGTGCCGTCTTTCAGACCGACCTCCACGGTTCCCTCCAGAAGAGGATCTCCGACTGTAGAATATTTGCCGACCTCGTCGCGCGTAAGCTTCCTGGGGCTGTCGGATCCGCGGTCCCACCAGACGAAGTCGGCCCATTCGTTACGGAGAGCCTCCGGAATGATCATGGAACTCTGTTTCCCGGCCGCTCCAGCGGATTGATCTTTGCCGAGGATACGGGTCTGATTTCGCAGGCGGGCAGGCTCTCCACCGAAAACGTCGGTCGCTTTCAGATACTTGAGCGAGTCCATCCGCACCAATACAGGAAGATCGGTCCACTGCTTTACGTAATCGCTATCATAAAGCTGCCGACGCATAATGACTCCGGCCATGCCCAAAGCCAGGGCGGAAGTTGTAC
>JARRLM010000630.1:1795-3146 GCA_037386985.1 Acidobacteriota bacterium
GCGATCACGACTACCTTGGTGCCTTGCATGCGCGCTTCCGTCAGCCAGTGGACGTCCGGCATCTTGGTGGTGACCCAGTTCATTCCCCAGACAACAACCCGATTCGTATGTTCCACCGCGCTCAGATCAAAATCCACCGTCTGCTGGCCCGTGACCATAGGATGTCCGGGCGGCAGGTCCGTATGCCAGGAATAGTTGTCGAAGCCGCAACCGCCCATGGCCTGATCCGGGCCAACGCCCCGGATGCGCGCGTCCAGCAGCGCCATGGAATTCGCCATGCGGTAAAGGCCGAAAACCCTTGTCATTCCCAGAAGCGGCATCCCGCCCCGGAATTTGAGCACCCTGGTTCCCGCACCCTGCATGGCTTCAATAATTTCTTCCTCGTAGCCTTGGTCTCGCAGCATTGCCGCACCCTTCTCGCCGCTGTACGTATTCGCCACATTCTCCAGAGTTGCCGCCACTGCGGAGGCGGCCTCTTCATGCGAAACACGGACCCACTCATCCCGCCCGCGATTCATGTACTCCTCCGAAGGCCTTCCGTTTTCCTGCCTTGGGAAACCATCCTCGATCCATCGCTTGAAGCCCGCTCGAATCATGCAGTGCCGCAGCCGACGGTCGCCGTAAAAGCGGCGCGTGAGAGCCAGACCTTTCTGGCAAACCCGCGGATCCCACCGGTTGCTCGTTCTATTGCCGTAATAATCCGCTGCCTCGCCGTACCGCATTGTGGGACCGATGCGCGTGACAATCCCGGATCGCACGTAGGCGTTGAGAATACAGTTGTGCGTGTCGTTTGGTGCACACAGGAATGTGAATTGCGAATCGGCCTGCCACAGATCGCGATACACTCGTTCCCAATTCCGGTCTGGATAACTGGCCAGCGGGTTTTCGATGGTTTCGATTCCCCAGGCCCCAACCGCCGAGGCGACGAATGCGCTGAACCCCGCCGCACTTGCCCTCTGGAGAAATTCTCTTCTGCTCACATCCTGTGGTTTTGTCATATTTTTATTCCCAGTTACGAATGAATGCTCCAATATCCTCAATTTCCCGCTGAGTTAGCAAAGGCTGAACCGGAGAAGGATATTCGAAGCCCTTCATTGAAGTTTCGCGTCGGCCCTTCCGGATGGTCTCGATCAGAAATGTATCTGAAACTGTTTCCAGAAAAACAGCGTTTGACAGGGCCGGCCCTTCCATTCCTTCTCCATCGGTCCCGTGACAGCCGGAACAACTCCTTTCAAAAAGATTCGATCCCGATGCCGGATTTCCCGTTATCCAACGATCCGCAACCTCCTCTATCGGTGGAGCCGTATGGTTCACGAGCGTCCGGACATATTCCGTAACGGCTACGATTTCG
>JARRLM010000631.1:0-2613 GCA_037386985.1 Acidobacteriota bacterium
ATCAAGCATGTCACGGCCATCCAGTGGATTTGGATCGGGATCGGTAACACCGACAATACGCTTGATTGTCGGATAGACATCGATAAGGCCCATCATTGCATCAATGAGTTGCGGCATAGATACTTGCGGATTTACCGCTCGCAAACATATCGAAGCCGTTCTTCCGTATGTGGATTTCTTTCTTTGGGACATCAAGCACATGAACAGGGATAAGCACATCGAATATACCGGTATTTCAAACGAACTGATCCTTGATAACGTGCGCTTTGTCGCCGGAGAAAATATCCCTCTCTTTCTGAGGGTGCCGGTGATTCCCGGCTATAACGATTCTGAAGACAATCTCCTTGATTTGTGTAATTTTGCCAAGACACTGTCTTTTCTGGAGGAGATAGACCTGCTGCCACTGCATTATCTTGGCAAATCCAGGTATGCCGCTTTAGGCCGTGAGTACCCAATAGAAGGAATACCACTGATTAAAGAAGAAAAACTTGAACAAATGAAGCGCCTGGTCGAGTCGACCGGACTTAAGTGCAATATAATCGGTTAATATGCCCTGATTCTACAATTCGCCTTCGTTATCGAACAGGTTTAACCGAATGGCCCCCGACCAGATAAACCGCCCCGAGATTATAGCCCGACACATCACCCGATACAAAAATGTTAAGATTATCCGGTGAAACGACAGCAGGTATTTTGCCTCCGGGTTTAAGGTTTTCCCAAAACACAGGTATGCGGTCTTCAGGAATATTGCCGGTTCCTCCCCAGGCTTCGGACTCTTCCGAAAGCCTCCTTTTGAGCCCCTCTATCTCAGCTTCGCTCAACTCCTCATAGGGTACGGATGTTTTGTCGATAATGTAATCCTGAAGGCCCTGCCTGGTAAAGCCCCGTTTCTTCAATTCCAGTGCCGTATCGGGACTCAGTATGAAAATATAGTTTAAAGGTCTGGCAAAAGCTCCTGCAAACATACTGCGGTTAGGAGCAATTTTATTAACAATACTTTCCAGAACGTCATCAATTTTCCAGGCGCCTCCGGTTCCGCCGCCGTAAATAGTGAAATCGCCGCCCAGGCCTATACCGGACACAGTAACAACACTGTCTTCCGCCCGGTATCCTCGCAAAGTGTGAAAAGGGGCCCAGGGACTTAACGCATCGTTTTCAGCCAGCACATAAAAAGTATGGGAGGATGCCCTGCCGGTTAATGCCGTATCAAGCTTTCCCGGTTTCAAATTGCCTATATTGTTCAGGCACAGTCTCACGGCGCGTCCGATGGTATTATTGGCCCGCCATCCGTGCCCCAGCAGACCCGTTCCGCGGCAATTAAAAGGTTAAAGGACGCGTCGGAAGAAAAAACGTGGCTGGAAAATCCCCTGTCGGATATCCCTTCCATGGCTGCGATAATGACCGGAAAATATTCCGGCTTGGCGCCGGCCATCACCGCGTTGACGGCAACTTTATCCACGGTGACATGCACCAGATCGGCACTCCCGTCATGCACCTGAATTGTACCCAGTTTTGTATCCGGTGAAAGGCTGGTTGCCTTTAACATCTGTTCGACATTATAGCGTGTAGGGGGGACCAGTGGGAGTCCATCGCCCCAGTCCTTATCCATGAATAGCTGGTAGAATTTTTCATAAGCGGATTCCAGGCTGTCGCCGGAAATTCTTATGGATTCAGGCGACGCTTTTTTCGGACTCAAGCCGGCATTTTTCTCCGAAGGCAGTACCGGACGGGTTAGCGCATCAATTATATCGTCCAGAACCATTTCGGCACAGGGCATCATGGTTTCCGCGCTTGCCCTGTTCGGGTAAAATTCCATGCCGGGCAGGGGCACTATACGCACCGACGGCATGCCAAGACGATCAGCGGCTAGTTTTGCATTATACAGCACGCGGTCACCAAAAACGGCAACACCGGGTTTTCCCTGTTTTTCCAGCTTTACGGTCCAGGTTATGCTGTCCCAGGCTGCCTGGCCGGCATCTCCAACCCCATAAACAAAGGCATCTTCTTCCTTCACTATCCTCTCCACCGCATTATCCACCCACCGGGTATATCTTGAGATCGTGACCGAAGGATATTTCTTCTGCAGAAGCACCTCCAGTGCATCCAGAAAAAACTCTCCGCCCGATTTACCGGCATAGAGCAGTCCGATCTTTTTCCCGGACAGGTCCTTGAGTCGGGGAGAAATCAGTGAGATCTCGGATGGCATAATCCACTCGGCCTCGGGATTAAGCACCTCAAAGGAAACGCCTTCTGCCGTTTCTGCGGGCTCGGCAGCATAAGTATTTGCATACGCCAATATTATGGAACAAACAAAAAACATAACTATTGCTGATCTTAACCACACTGTTTTAAATTTTCCCATTTTCCCCTCCTTCCAGGTGTAATGACCGGAGTAACAAAAGTAACAGTAAGAAGTAAGCATCCAGGCGAATGGCGGAGCTTTTGGATGCGAAGCAATAGAATTAAACGTACGGAAAGACCATGTACACATGGTCCTGATGGCGCACAGTATCGCCGCAGCAGGAACTTTGTGAGAAATGCGGATTAAGGCTTCGGAAAATAACCAATCTTATCGCCCGAGAAGGTTCCCACCCATATCTCATCGCCCACTGC
>JARRLM010000632.1:0-3196 GCA_037386985.1 Acidobacteriota bacterium
TGTAAGCTGAATGTATTCATATCAGAATGTAACATTTCCACTACTATAATTTATTATCTACTGTACTTTAGACAGTTATTTTCGATGAAACGAGAAGTTTCTGGAATAAAGAAAACCACATCCGCAAAGATAAGCCCCATCCAACCGGAGCCTGGTATCCCGATTCTGCATTCGGGGCTGTTTCATTTCAACATCTCATCGGTGCAATTTCTACCGGGTTGACACCGGATGCTATGGAGTCTTAAGATTTATATTGAAACATACGGGAGCCTGAAACATCTAATTTACTGTTATAATTAAATCAGGCTGACCGATTATCATCACATCGTTTTAAGATAATGGTCCCGCCCTGATGAAACAATTGCTCCCATGAGGAGGGTCCAATGCGTACCCTGGAGTCAGTAACAGCATGGCGCACAGACCGAAAAGCGTTATTTTTACGGGAAGTCTACGCATTGGATCCTCCTCAAAAGGAGCAATTGTTTAATCAGGGCGGGACCATTATCTTTAAACAGAGTGATAATAATGGGTAAGCCTGATCAGCGAATATGTAGACCGCATCGGCCAGGATATAGTCAAGCATTCGGATGCCAAGGTTCCTTTCCACATCAAAGTCGTTGATTCCGATGAAGTCAATGCTTTTGCATTCCCGGGCGGATATTTTTACGTCAACAAAGGCCTTATTCTGGAAGCTGAAAACGAATCGGAGCTGGCGGGAGTCATGGCCCATGAAATCTCCCATGTCACCGCACGCCATGCCACCGCCCGTATGTCCAAGGGGCAAATACTTCAGATAATGTCGATCCCCGCCCTCTTCGTCGGAGGTTACTGGGCTCAGATGGGGATTCAGAATGCCCTCGGCCTTGGAATAAACCTCGAACTGATGGGAATAACCCGGGAATCTGAGAGAGAAGCGGACCAATTAGGGATACAGTACCTATGGAATACGGGCTATGATCCGAACGGGTTTGTTACTTTCTTTGAGAAGATGAAGAAAGAGGAAAAGAACAAACCATCCCGGCTTGCGGGCTGGTTCCGCACTCATCCCTCCACAGATGATCGAATAGTTGCAGCTTTGGACGAGCAACGCTTTTTACCTGAAAAGGATTACTATATCGTCAATACCTCGGAGTTCAACCGGGTAAAGGCCCGTCTGCAGTCAATCGAGAACGCGCGAGAAGCGGAACAGGATGAAATAAACTCCTACGAACAGAAACGGCCGACTCTGAAACGCCGAACGCCCGGAAGCGGCGGGGACGATACCGGCGGGAGCGGGGAAGACGATGGTTCTGCACCCGAACAAAGAAGACCGACTCTGAAGCGCCCCGATCCGGAACCGGATTCAAGCTTCTAGGGCGGTTTTTACACAGACAATCTAAAACGTGCGAACGTCATCTGATGGTGGTTGATTTTTGATTGTCCGAAATCGCAATACCGTCGCAGTGCGAATTTCTGATGTTCGACATTCCAACAGCTGCCTGACGACTGATACATGAGTGTTCACGCTTTCCAGCCAACACATTGTCTTCTACCCACTGCTGACTGCCCATAGAAATACCGTTGGGCGAATACAACGTGTCAGGCGTAGCCCGGCACATACGCCCCTGGCTAGTGCTCTAAGCGCTCCTTCAGGGCTGGACCATCATTTACGGCCGCTATCATTTATGCACTATCCTCCATCAACCGATAACTGTTAACTATTAACTGTTAACTATTTAACTGTCTTTTTCATTGATTTGAACCGACTCCTTAGATATTTATTGAGGTTTACAACACTGTTTTAAGTGGAACATCCTTTGAATTGCCTGTTGCGGGATTCGAATGGATGGAATAACAAAAACCTTTTTGAAACAGTTTCCTTTTATTTATCGTATTGAAAGCTGTTAAGAACACTTGGCTTTTTCTAAACCATAAGGAGTTCGGAATGAAAGAATGTTCTGCTTTGCCCCAGCGGATCTTTTCGGTTTTAAGCATTTTGGGTTTGGCAATAGCGTTTACGGTGATGCTGTCGCCAATAGCCGTCGCACAACAGGCTGCCCCGTCGGAACAGCAGGAAGCAGAGCAGCCCCTGGACGAGGAAGGACTCGAACCGTTGGTAGAAATCACCAAACTGGCGCTGCAGAATAACATCGACATCGCAATTGCGGACACCAGTGAAGAGACTTCCAAACTAAGTCTCGTCAGCGCGGAGGCCGCTTACGATCCCAGCCTGTCTTTTTCCCTGAGTACGGATTCCTCAAAAAGTTCGAATCCACGACTGGAAACCGCTTCGTCGGAGGCTACCTTTACAACATCGAAAAGCGTCTCCTGGAGCGCCAACTATTCGCAATCGGTCAAGACCGGTGGAAGTATCCGGGGGAGTATGTCGACCAGCCGTCGTTCATCGGATGAGTCTTTTTCGTTATTCAACCCCTCCTTCAACGCCAGAGCTTCGGTCACATATAGTCAGCCGCTATGGAAAAACTTTATGATCGACTCGAATCGCGCACAATTAAAGATTGTAAAACTTGATATGGAGGCTTCGGACATAACCTTCAAACAGACCGTCACCACAAACATCTCGCGCATCATGCAGCAGTACTGGGCCCTGGTTTCCGCTATCGAGGACTATGACATCCAGCGCAATTCCATGCGGCTGGCCATGATCAACCTGCGTGACAACCGCAAGCGTGTGGAGGTCGGCACCCAGGCCCCGATCACAATCACCGAAACGGAATTCCAGCTTGCCCAAACAAGACAGAGCCTGAATTCCGCGGAAGAAACAATCGAGCGCCAGATGAACGCCATGCGCCAGTATATTTCCAACGACCCGGACAATGAGATCTGGTCCAAGGTCATTGTCCCCACCGACACACCGGATTTCCAGGAATACAGGATAGATCTGGACACGGCTATCGAGACCGCCATGAGAAACAGCCCCGAAGTGCAGCAGAGCGATCTCGACCTGCAAAAATCGGACATAAACCTGAAAGTGAGAAGGAATGACAAAAAATGGGGCGTCGATCTTTCATTTTCTTTCGGCAGTTCGGGCTCTTCCGGTACTCCGGGAGGATCCGGACAGAACCTCGACCTGATCGATCCGGATTACATCGGCGGTTGGGGCACATCATTCGACAACCTTTTCAGTAAGGGCCTCATAAACTGGTCCCTGCAGCTTTCCGTCGACGTGCCGCTCAGAAACCGGAGAGCTGAAACG